>CAZPCO010000626.1:0-2064 GCA_964585025.1 uncultured bacterium
ACGAAGGCACCGCCGTCATGGACTGGATGATCCAGGAGCAGGAACGCGGAATTACGATCACCAGCGCGGCAACAAAATGCCACTGGGGTGATTGTGACATCAATATTATAGACACGCCCGGGCACGTAGATTTTACTGCAGAAGTTGAGCGCTCGCTTAGAGTTCTCGATGGAGCAGTGGTGGTTTTCTGTGCGGTAGCTGGTGTTCAACCACAGTCTGAAACTGTATGGCGCCAGGCCAACCGATACAAGGTTCCCAGAGTAGCTTTTGTCAACAAAATGGACAGGGTAGGGGCGAGCTTTGAAAGAGTCGTTCAACAGATCAGCGAAAGGCTGGGGCATAAAGCTCTGCCGATCGTGATGCCAGTTGGCGCTGAAGACAAATACCTCGGCCATATAGATCTTGTAACCATGAAAGCCCACCTCTGGGATGAAGAATCCACCAGAAAGCTCGGTGCCGAATTCAAAACCGAAGAAATTCCCGCAGAGTATCTCGAGCAGGCGAAAGCCGCCAGGGATGCCATGCTTGAATCGATCTCGGCTTTCAATGACGAGATTCTCGAAAGCTTCCTTGAAGAAAAGGCAGTTTCTGAAGATCTTATCAGGCGCACCATCCGTGAAGCCACTGTCGCGAACAAAATCGTGCCGATACTTTGCGGTTCAGCATTCAAAAACAAAGGTGTCCAGGATCTCCTTGATTCCGTTACCTTCTACCTTCCCTCACCTCTTGATATTCCGCCGGCAATAGCCTACAAGATTGAAAACCACGCAGAAGTGGAAATCAAATCTGATCCGGACGCTCCGTTTGCCGCACTTGTCTTTAAAATTGCAACTGATGCTCACGTTGGTAAGCTTGCTTATCTGAGAATTTATTCCGGCAGTATCGAATCGGGCAAAGTGGTCTACAACATCACCCGCGAGGGCAGAAAAGAGCGCATCGGCCGCCTGCTGCAGATGCACGCCAACCAGCGCCAGGATATTCCCCGCGCCACAGCCGGCGATATCGTAGCGGCAGTAGGTCTCAAGAATATTGCCACCGGTGATACTCTTGCCTGCACGACCGATCATCCGACTCTTGAAAAGATCACTTTCCCGGAAACAGTAATTTCTGTTGCCATTGAACCTAAAACGCAGGGCGATCTTGCCCGGCTCACCGAAGTTCTCGAAGCTCTGATGAACGAAGATCCTACTTTCAAGGCTAAAATCGATGCCGATACCGGTGAAACACTGATATCCGGCATGGGCGAGCTGCATCTCGATGTTATCGTTGACCGCATTCTCCGCGAATTCAACGTAAAAGCTTCGGTTGGCAAACCTCAGGTGGCCTATAAAGAAGGAATCACTGCCAGGGGCAGAGGCGAATGCGTCTATGATAAGACCATCGGTGGCAAGAATCAGTTTGCTCAGGTGACTGTTGAGGTCGAACCCCTCGAAAGAGGCAAGGGTTTTGCTTTTGTTAACGGTCTTGCAAACGGTGTTCTGCCGCAGGTTTTCGTTTCTGCAATAGAAAAAGGTTGCCAGGACTCCATGAGTGATGGTATCCTAGCTGGCTTCCCGGTGGTTGATGTGCAGGTGAAACTGGTTGGCGGCATGCAGCGTGAAACCGAAAGCAATGAAGTTGCCTTCAAGATCGCTGCATATGAAGCCATGAAAAGCGCCATGCGCAATGCGAAGGCGGTTCTTCTCGAACCCTACATGAAGGTAGAGATTGAAACTCCCGAGCAGTATATGGGTGATATAATCGGCAATATGAATTCTAGACGCGGCAAGGTAATCAACATGGAAATGCGTGATGACATCAGAATCATCGATTGTCATGCGCCGCTTTCCGACATGTTTGGTTACTCAACCCAGTTGAGATCGCTCTCACAGGGGCGCGCAACCTTCACCATGGAGCTGTTGCACTATGATGAAGCGCCAAAGGCAGTTATCGAACGTATCCTGGGTGTGTTTGGCTTCAACCAGGCCCCTCATCAAATGATGGCCGGCGATAATTAAGCATTCCCGGGTTATCTACTCTGATTGAAATCCAAGGAGGATTTTAAAATGGCTAAACAGAAGATGC
>CAZPCO010000627.1:0-2051 GCA_964585025.1 uncultured bacterium
CTGACAACCGTCAAAGTTTACGCCGTAGGTTAAAACAAAACGGTCGGCATCCCGTTCTGTCGCTGAGTGGTAGCTCTTTTCTTCAATGGTGTCGTCGAGGCTGGTGCCTGTGTGAAGTGGTTGCAGCAGATCGCTGGTGTAGTGGGCTATCCAGCCCAGGCGCTGAATGATGTCTTTTTGCGGCGCCTTTTTGCTTATCAGGTCAGCGGTTTCATTGATCAGGGTATCGATATGAAAAGGACCCTTGCCCATGGCGCTGCCCTGAATGTGAAATACATGATTGGCAAAATCTTTCAGAACCCGGTCAGGTTCGACGCTGGCTTCCATCAGGGGGGTAAGAGCCGGTTTTTTGAGAGAGGGTTTCTTTACTTCGCCGAGAAATTCTCTGAAGGCCTGCGGCATGATATGATAGGCGTCGGAAACGATTTTCATGTGAACTTTGCTGCCCCAGGCGTAAACATCTGCCGCCCCGGTCAGGATTAAGGCAAAAACAATGATTGCTATTGATTTGGCGCTTTTCATGTTCCAGCTTCCTTGATTAACTTATAAAAAAATTATAAGGAAAATCGGTACATGGCGCCAGATGAAAATAAAAAAAGATTATGCCGTCAGGCGAAGCGCAGCAATTCTGGTCGTCTGATACAAGGCTGGAAGCAGCAGCCTCAGACTGTTGGTTCTTTTGGAGCCGGCGGGGTTTCGAGCCGTACGGCTTCCTGATTGAAGTCGATTGGCGCCGGAGCTGCCGGGTGACGGCGGCGCTTTTTGAGTCGCCGCGCCGGGCGGCGTTCTTCTTCCTGGTAGGGGAGTCGGGTAAAACTCTCCTGTCCGGCGTTGTTTTTGGCAAACTCGGCAAAATCTACTACCAGCCGCTTTTCGATCTGGTTTGAAACATCGCTGAGCCGCTCCTGTAAGACATTGTAGCGGTCCATGACAAATTTGCGCTGGTGTTTGTTTTCCTCTTTGAGAGTGGCTATTTCTTCGTGCAGGTCGAGCAGAACGATCAAAATCGGCAGTATGATCAGTGCCACCACCATGTAGGTATCGACACGCTGACGCATCAGCATCGAAACGATCATCGCCACCCAGAGACCCCAGAGCCACTTGTTGATTCTCATTTACTACTGCCTTTTTCCGAGATTATTCTGTCGATGATGGCGCAAACCTCATCTCTGCTCTTACCGCTCAGCAGAAAAGTTTTTTGTCTGCCACTCTGCCCACGGGTCTGAATTACAGATTTCTTCGGCAGCCCGAAGATTTTGGCCAGAGCTTCGATTAAAGCAGTATTGGCCTCTCCGTCAACCGGAGGGGCCTTAACTTTAATTCTACAACGTTCCTGCTGTATGTCAACGATTTCCGTGCGCGACGATCGTGGAACCGCCTGAACCATGATCAATGCACCCTGTGGGGAATCCTTGACGCATGTTTCCGCGCCCATGCCGTTAAGCCGCCTTGGCGACCGGCTCGATGACTCTTGCCAGCACCGGAGATTCTTCGTTGATCATTGCCAGATATGATTCAAGAACCGTGCGCAGTTCAACTTTGAGCATGCGCTTCTGCTTTTTCAGTTCGCGTATTTCCTTGGCGATCATTTCTGATTCGCTGCGGGCTTCGTCTAGAATACGTTCGGCCTGCAGTTCGGCTTCTTTGACAATGAGTTCAGCTTCTTTCTCGGCGTTATCTTTCATTTCACCGGAAGTTTTCTGCGCCGAAATCAAAGTCTGCTTCAGGGTCTTTTCCAGTTCGAGGTAGTCTTCCATCTGGCCGGTCAGACGCTGTGCCTGATCCTTCAGCGATTTGTTTTCGGCATAGACTGCTTCATATTCGCGGCCGACTTTCTTGAGGAAACCGTATACTTCGTTGTCGTCAAGACCGCCGATATTCTTTCGCGAGAATTCTCTCTGATAGATATCCAATGGGGTGATTCGCATGATTTGCCTCCTGAGTGGCCTGATGTTGTCTTTAGATCTTTTCCATGAGAACTATGCGGTTGGTGTTGGTGCCAAGCTTGTTGTTTTCGACCTTGAAGCAGTTCGCCAGTTTGGTGAACTGCT
>CAZPCO010000628.1:0-2039 GCA_964585025.1 uncultured bacterium
AGCACTTTCAGCAACAAGCTGTTTTCACTCAATGCCAACACCACCTATGAAATACGCATCTTCGCGACTGCGGTTTCAACCGGCATCGAAGAACGAACTCCGGCCAAGGAATTCACCACCGGTTCATTGTAGAGCAATTTTCCAAAGTGACCTTTACGCCTCTCCTTCACGGAGAGGCGCTTTTCTTTTCTGCAAGGTTGCTGCGGCAGGTTTCTTCTTGAAACTGGGTATTAAATCTGGTATAACCAGAACTTATGATGCTAATACATATTTCTTTTGAAGGGCGGTAACGCATGGGATGGTTTGATAAACTGACCCGTCCCAGACGGGATGCCCCTTCCGACCTGTGGAAAAAATGCCCGGCATGCAACGAGACGCTTTTGATCAAAGACCTGGCAAAGAATCTCTATCTTTGCAGTAAGTGTGACCATCACCTGCGCATGCCCCTCTGGGACAGAATAGCCCTGCTTACTGATGATAATTCATTTGTTGAAATCGACAGAGATATGCATTCGGTCGACCCTCTGAGTTTTGTCGATTCAAAACCTTACCCTGAACGCCTTATCGAAGCGGTAAAAAAAACCGATGTTAATGAGGCGGTTACCACCGGTCGGGCGGCTCTGGCTGGCCGCAGTATTGTTCTCGGGGTAATGAACTTCGAATTCATGGGTGGCAGCATGGGGTCGGTAGTCGGCGAAAAACTGGCCCGGGTTCTTGAAATCGGCGCAACAGAAAAGGCGCCGGTCATTATTGTTTCTGCCAGTGGCGGCGCGCGCATGCAGGAAGGGATTTTTTCTCTGATGCAGATGGCTAAAACCTCCGCGGCAGTCAAACGCCTGAATCAGGCTGCAGTTCCTTTTGTGTCAATCATGACCGATCCTACCACCGGAGGTGTTTCTGCCAGTTTTGCCAGTCTTGGCGATGTAAACATCGGCGAACCCGGTGCCCTGATCGGCTTTGCGGGCCCGCGAGTCATCGAACAGACGATCAGGCAGAAATTACCCGAAGGATTTCAGCGCTCAAAATTTCTGCTCGAACATGGTATGCTTGATTGCGTAATTCATCGCCGGGTATTGAAAAATACCGTTGCCCGAATTCTGCGGCTGCTGGTCGCCTGACAGGAAGCATATGGCAAAAGATTTTGAATTTGAAAAGTCGATTATAGAACTTGAAGCCCGAATCCGTGAGCTCCAGGCCATCTCCGAATCAGGAAAGGTAGATCTTTCCCGGGAAATCAAGGCCATAACCGAAAAGGTCGATGCTCTAAAGAACGATGTTTACGGTAATCTCGAGCCCTGGCAGATTACCCAGGTTGCACGTCACATCAACAGGCCATCGACAATCGATCTGATCAAGTGCCTTTGCGGTGATGAGTTTGTTGAACTGCATGGTGACCGGCTTTTTGGTGACGATCCGGCAATTGTTTCAGGTATCGGCCAGATTGGCAGGCATCGGGTCATGATTATCGGCCATCAGAAGGGCCATGATACTGAAGAGAACATCTACCGAAATTTTGGTATGCCTCACCCGGAAGGCTATCGCAAAGCTCTGCGTATGATGCATACCGCAGAACGTTTCGGGTTACCGATCATTACCTTTATAGATACGCCGGGAGCATTCCCCGGAATCGGAGCTGAAGAGCGAGGGCAAAGCGATGCCATCGCCAGAAATCTTGCTGAAATGTCGAGCATCAGGGTTCCGATACTCTGCTTTGTCACAGGAGAAGGCGGCAGTGGCGGTGCTCTGGCCATCGGCGTCGGTGACCGGGTTTTCATGTTTGAATTCTCGGTTTATTCTGTGATTTCGGCTGAAGGCTGTGCCGCCATTCTATGGAACGATCCCGCGAAGACCAAGGAAGCGGCCAATGCTCTGAAACTGAGGGCAGGAAACCTGCTCGAGGCAGGAATTATCGATGAAATTCTTCCCGAACCGATCGGCGGGGCACATCGAAATCACCATATGGCTGCAGACGAAATAAAAAGCCGGATTGAAAAACATCTTCCTACATTAATGGCAATGGAAGCCGATAAATTATTAGA
>CAZPCO010000629.1:0-2037 GCA_964585025.1 uncultured bacterium
CATAAAGACCGGGCAGCATCGAAACTCTGAAGTCAACGCGGCGCGAATGTTTATCAGGGCCCGTGAAGCGGGCAACGATGTGTCCGTCCTGCGGCAGACGCCGGTCGGCGATATTCAGTTCGGCAAGAACTTTCATATGTTGAACCACGGCCTGGATGTTTTCAGGGGTGAGAGGCGAAACTATTTTGTGCAGCACCCCGTCGATTCTGAAGCGCAGACTGACTTCGTTGCTGTATACCTCGATGTGAATGTCGGAAGCCCGCTGGCGAATCGCTGCAGCCAGAATGTCGCTGCAGATTTCGGCTGGTTTGCGGTCGCGTTTGAAAGACATTTCCTGATTGTAGTCGAGCGCAATGCGCTCTTTGATCGAATTCTGGTTGAGAACTGCCTGTTGCATCTCAGACTCTTTGTAGGCGAAGTCGAGCGCCTGGTCGATTTCGTAAGCGTTCAGCTGCGCGTGTTTAACGACCAGGCCGGTCTGCTTCTCGACCTCTTTGATAATCTCGACGTCTGAGGTGTCCAGCATGCCCAGTATTGCCGGAGTTTCACTGCCACCCGGATGCCCGCCGAGCAGAACCACCTGGTGACGCCGGCAGAATTCTTCACTGAGAGAACGCATAAAGTCTCGATGCAGGGTGAAACTGGCCTGATCCGAAAAGTCACGGCGTAATGTCGACATGAAAAAACTCCTCTTAAGACCTGATTATCAACCATCGATGATTATTCTGGCTTTTTTATATATCTGAATCGACGGGAATTTTATCAGAGAGCCTGATGCGGTTGATTATTTCCGACCATTAAATTCTGGCGCTTCCGCGCCCTCGTCGTCAAGACAATTTTGCAATTCACATTGATTCATTTTTGAATGCGCTCTGAGTGGCGATTTGTTGCAGCGGCAATGTTCAGCGACTGTCGGAGGCCTCTGCCGAAAGCCCTTTAATTATGAACCACACTGGTTGTTGCTCTGTTCCGAGTTCTCCGGTGTGTACCCGATGCTTGAATTTTTTGCCTTCATAAACCGGGTCTGATTCTACCTCGATATAAGATGAGAAAGGAATATCAAGATGGATTCCGCTTTCTTCAAGGTTCATCGCCGCTTCGTATTTTTTATTGCCTGAGAAAGAGCAGGTTCCCGTGGCAAGGTCGTAAATATTCCAGTCTGAAATGGGAAATTTCTTCCAGCGCTCATTTTCATCTGTCGGCGGGTCTTTTCGCCATTTAAGATTTGTCTGACGTAACCCGCGCGCTTCATTGCTGCCTACATGCAGGCGCTCGTTTTCGATAAACGGGCTGGTATTGAGATGTATGAAGAAACGGAACTGGTCGAAACCAGTTTCTGTACGTTCGTCGATGGCATCACATCCGAGAAAGAGTTCTGATTCGCTGGAAATAAGGTAGAGCAAGGTTCTGGCGCCATCCCTGCCGATCATGATTTTTGCTGCCAGCTGTTCCCATTCAGGTTCGTCAAGCCTGCCGTCAGTGTTGATTTTGAGGTCGTGAAAAAATGGAATGACGATGAGGCGGGTTCCCTCCGGCGGCATAGCCTTCCGGGCAAGACCGGCCCTGATTTTTTTAATTTCTTTCTCTTTCGGAAAATCCTGAAAACCCTTTGGAATACCAGGCTGATTGCACCAGGAGATATAGTCCCGGCTTTCAAATTTTGCATAGAAAGCACTGCGCAGCATGTCGTGCAATACTTCAGGGTCTTCCGCCAGGACGGGTTCTCTTTTAGAGACGCTGTCTGAGGCATTGCTGATGAAAACAGTCGTAGAAAATCTGTTATGCGGCAAAGGTTGTTCAACAATTTCCCGGGTCTGGCCGACCGAACCTTCAGATTCTGCAGTATTGTGCCCAGCTGCTTTGAGAGACTGAAATGGAAATAACGCAAAGGCAAATATGGCCAACAAACAGATTGCTTTGTTTTTCATCTTACAAGTATAGCATTTTAAAAACTTTTATATGTGCAGATTGCTGACGTAGTCAGCTTTCATTGCATTCAGCCCGGAAGCGTGGCTGGCCAGTCGAGCGGGGTTGTTT
>CAZPCO010000630.1:0-2030 GCA_964585025.1 uncultured bacterium
CACGATCGGCATTCTTTTCTGTCACCAGCCAGCCTGCGCCCAGGATGCTCTAAAGCCGCCGGTCGACAACCAGCAATCTGCCGAACCCGGTCAGGCAGGACAACTGGACGTCAGCCATGAAAACGCTGAACCTGCCGCATCAACCGGAGTGAACAATGAGGCACAGGCCTGGCAGATAGCAGTTTATGGCGAAGATTGCCTCACCGAAGCCGAAAAGATCGGGCAACGCCTGCCAGAATTCGCCTCTGGAAATGCCATTCCAGCGACTGATACCGACAAAGCCAATGTGGCGGCCCTGCCAATCGAGACTGCCCAGAACGTAACCCGGGCCATCGAAAATTATTATCTCGCCCTGGACAAAATCTCTGTTGGTTACGCCGGCCGCAAGTTTCAGATTTATGCCACCCGCAGTATCGAAGGCTACATTCTGCTGTGGATCGATGAACCGGAAATCATGGACGGCGGCCGTTCTTTGATTTATTCGATCGGAAAAGAGCGTATTGTCGCAGATTTTTCTGATGGTGGCATCAGAGGCTGAAATTAAATTTGTCTTGATTTTAGTATCATTCAGTGTTATTTAATAACACTACTTATATCTTTCCATCGAGGCAGAAATTATGGAAAACACTGAACACCGTGAACCGCAGGGATTCATCGTCTCGATCGTCAAAACCTTTCTTTCGGGGCCGCTTTCGATACTGCTGATCATCTTTGCCGTTCTGGCAGGCACAATCGCAGTGCAGGTCACGCCCCGCGAAGAAGAACCGCAGATTGTCGTGCCGATGGTCGATGTCTACGTCGGCTTTCCCGGGCATTCACCCCGTGAAGTCGAAGAACTGGTGACCAGACCTCTTGAAAAACTGATGTGGCAGATCGATGGCGTCGAGCACGTCTATTCCATGAGCCAGCGTGACCAGGCCATGGTGACGGTGCGCTTTTACGTCGGCCAGGCCCGCGAACGGTCCATGGTCAAAATTCGGGATAAAATCGACGGAAATCTGGATATAGTGCCGCCAGGAGTCAGAAACTGGCTGGTGAAGCCCGTCGAAATTGACGATGTGCCGATAGTCACCCTGACCCTGACCTCACCTGACGCCAGTGCTTCAGAACTGCGCCGGATTGCCGAGGAATCGGAAGCGCGACTAGCCCGGGTACGCAACGTCTTCAGATCGGAAATCCACGGCGGTTATCGTCGAGAAGTGCGTATTGAAGCCGATCAAACGAGAATGCAGGCTCTCGGAGTATGTTTTGCCGACATTCAGATGGCAGTAGCCGGCAATAACGTCATTGCCGACAGCGGCCAGCTCATCGCAGGCTCAAACAGCCTGCGCATTCTGGCAGGAAGTGTCATCAAATCAGCTGCTGAGGTTGCCCGAATTCCGATCAGATCGGTCAACGGGCGACCGGTTTATATCGAAGACGTTGCAACCGTTCTCGATACCGTTGAAGAACCCGAACGTTACCATCATTCTACCTACGGCCCGGCATCAGGCAAATCCGGCACTGGCGAACGGCATCCGGCCGTCACCCTTGCTTTCAGCAAGAAAAAGGGTACAAACGCCGTCGAGGTTGCCCGAGAAATAATCGCAGAAGCAGAAAAGCTCAAGGGAAAAGTCATTCCGCCTGAGGTCGACCTGATTATCAGCCGCAACTATGGCGCTACTGCCGACGAAAAAGTCAATGAACTGCTCTCAAGCATGGTATTTGCAGTTCTGACTGTCGTCGGGCTGCTGGCATTCACGATGGGCTGGCGTGCCGCCCTGGTCGTCGGCCTTTCGGTACCAGTCAGCTTTGCACTCGCTCTGTTCATAAATCTAATCGCCGGGTTCACCATCAACCGTGTCACCCTGTTCGCACTGATACTGAGCCTCGGCCTCGTCGTCGACGACCCGATCACCAACGTCGACAACATTCAGCGTCATCTGCAGATGGGCAAAGAAGAGCCAGAAAAGGCCGCCGTCACTGCAGTCATGGAAGTAATCGTACCGGTCATCATGTCTACCCTGGCTATCATTGTCGCCTTCATGCCG
>CAZPCO010000631.1:0-2029 GCA_964585025.1 uncultured bacterium
GGCCATGGATGGCCAAGTGTCAGTTCGCTACAGGAATGCAGCGAACTGACCAGTGACAGGCTTATGTCATTGCGAAGGGCGCAAGCCCTGAAGCAATCTGATTAACACATGTAAATTACTTCACTGCGCTCTCAATAGCATTGCTGTCCGACTTTGTTTCGGCTTCGCTCAGCAATCGGGAAATAAACTCTGGCGTAGAAAGAAAGAGGTTGCAACCTGTGCTGCATCCTCCTATTGAGAAATATGTATTACATGCCGCCACCGCCGGTGGCGCCGGCAGTGGAGCCACCCGAGACGACGCGGGCCATCTTGAAAATCGGCAGATACATTGCCAGCACGATGATGCCGACGATGACACCGATGACCATGATAAAAACCGGTTCAACCATCGCAGTAATCTGATCGATGAGAAAGTTGATCTCATCTTCGTAAAATTCAGCAACCTTCTCGAGCATTTCGTCGAGGTTACCCGACTCTTCACCGACTTCGATCATCTGCGTCGAAAGTTCGGGCATGATCTCGATCTTGGCCAAAGCGCGCGCAATCGGAATACCGCCTTCGACTTCTTTGACAACGTCATTGAGCGCTGCCTGAAGAATGACATTTTCAACAGCATCGTTGCTGATCTTCATGGCTGAAATGATGTTGATGCCCGATTCAAAAAGAGTCGAAAGGTTACGGGCATACATCGAAATCAGGTATTTCTGCAGCAGCCCACCGAAAACCGGCACCTTCAGCTTCAACCAGTCGAAGAACCTTCGCCCTCCGGTCGTCTGGTTGATCTGATAAAGCAGAATTATAAAACCAATGAAAGACGCGAACAGCACCAGAATATTGTTGCCGAGAAAACTCGAAAAATCGATAACCTTCTGAGTCAGCCAGGGTAGCTCCTGGTTGAACTGCGCGAAAAGATTGGCAAACTGCGGAATGATGAACAGCATCAGAAAGGTCACGACCAGACCGGCAACCGCCGAAATGATCAGCGGGTAAGTCATCGCACCGATAACCCGGCGCCTGATATGGATCGCCCTTTCCATGAGCTTGCTGAGACGGTCGAGAACCAGAAACAGGCGGCCTGATTCCTCGCCGACCTTGATCAGGTTAGCATAAAGGAGACCGAATACATCGTCATGCTTTTTGAAACTGACGTGCAGAGGCATACCGCCTTCGACTTCTTCTTTGGCATCCCAGATGATTTTTTTGAAACGCCAGGTCTTCATCTGCCGCGACAGAGTTCCGAGCGAACGCAGCACCGAAATACCGGCGCGGGTCAGGGTCGCAAAATACTTGGTGAACAACAGTTGTTCACTCAGGCCGATATGGCCATAAAAAGGGTTCAGATATGAAAGCACCGAACGGTTCTCTTCGCCCGGACCTTCTTGTCTACTCTCTTCGACGTTGTTGATGTCTACCATTATCGCTCTCCGAATCTGAGGGCTTTATTTCATTCTACCATGGCATATCAGTGCCGTTATAGCGGATTTTTATGCTGCGCATCTGCATGCCACCAGAACCACCAGCGTTGAAATTATAATCGATCCAGGTGCATGATGCGGGTGGCACCTGAAAAACGTTGGTCTCGGTAGTTTTGGCAATATCGGGAATTTCGACACGCACAGTAGCAGCGCCCTGAAGAGGGTTCACCAGACTTTCGACAACCGGTTGCTGCAGATATGGGCCCTGCAGAGCTTCAAAGCTGGTCGGATAAGTCATATTATCTTTGAAATAGCGGGAAACCGCGTCACGAACCATCTGCAGATTTGCTTTTACGGTGGCTTCGCGAGCTTCGGGCAGAATGTCGCTATAATAGTTATAGCCGGCCCCGGCGAGGACGGCTATGATTGCGACAACTACCAGCATTTCCATGAGGGTGAAGCCCCCTCTATGCTTATTCATCTCTTACCATCATTACGGTTTGCTCTACCGGACCCTTGAAATCGACAATCTGGCGATGCGCCCGATAGCCTTTGCGTTTCAGCGAAATTTCGCCAAATTCCTTTTTGATGAGGCTGATCTTGAAGGCACCCTG
>CAZPCO010000632.1:0-2025 GCA_964585025.1 uncultured bacterium
AAAATCGCCACGGGCAACGAGCCCGTGGCGACTAAATATCAATTATTGTCGTCGATAACCTTATAGGTTACCGCCATATTGCCAATTATG
Organism: uncultured bacterium; assembly: GCA_964585025.1. GTDB lineage: Bacteria > Muiribacteriota > Ozemobacteria > Ozemobacterales > Ozemobacteraceae > Rifleibacterium. Next base: position 91 of record CAZPCO010000632.1, read on the forward strand.
CCGGCAATATTCGAGAGTTCCTTGAGGGGGTCAGGGCGCACCAGCTTAGGTCTGGGCGGAACCAGAATGATATCACCGCGCTCAACCTTCTTAACATTGCGCATGCGAACGACTTCCCCATTGGCACGAACGATGATGGTGCGGCGGTGATCTGAATGGCCGTTGAAACCGCCGGCACGGTTGATATAATAGCCGGCTGAATTGCCCGGATTGAAAAGAATGGCGGTCGGGTTCATGACTGCGCCAAGCACCGAAACAGTGTTTGGCTGCACCGGAATAGTAATCTGGTCGCCATCCAGAAGTGCAACATCTTCGTAATCACTGGCCTTTGCTGACAGTATTCTGCTCATTGGAATCGGAATTCGCATCATCTTGTTTTTGAGGCTTCTCGCACCCATTTCGATGCTGGTGTAACCAGAAGTCTGCTGTTCGACAACTTCCTGAACTCCAGTAGCCGGTATAGTCGATAAGCCGCCTTTACCTATCTGCTTCTGAACATTGTTTCCTTCAACTTCACCACGCAGTGTTCTGAGATCTTCAACTTTGGCACCAGCCCGCAGCAGGTCGGCACGCAAATCGAGAGTCGCCTGTCTGAACAGGTCGTCCTGAACCGTTTCGGTCGTTTCAAGCTGCTTATCGCTGGTGATATTTGCAACCTTGCGCATAAACACGGCACCTTCGGCAAATGCCTGATCGGTAAGCCCTCCGGCTCTGGCGATAAGGCTGCTGAGCCGCTCACCACGATGAGTCAGGGCATACGGCCCCGGTCTTTTCACCTGTCCCTTGAGAATGACCACTTCAGGTTCGACCATACTGTCGCCTCTGGCCAGAATACTGATCCGGTCAAGGGGCTTGAGAACAATATTGTCAGGCGATTTTTCATCAGCTAGTGCAGCCTTGATGCTGGCCTTGATGATTTCACTGCTGTCGTCTTCTTTGACTCTGGCAATCTCAATCTCATCGGCAGCGTCAATAGACACCCCCTGAGCTTTGACCACCAGGTCGGCCAGTTTCATGCCATCACGAAACACATACTGACCCGGGCGTCTGATTGCCCCATCGATGCTGATGCGTCTGATATCGGCCGTAATTTCGTTTTCTGAAAACAGGCGCACCCGATCGAACGGTTTAAGAATGTGATTCTGCGTCTTGTCACCGGCCAAGGCAAACTTGACGTTGAAAGAAATTACCTGCTGCTGGCCACCCTCGCCCTTGCGATAAATCTGGCCTCTTTCAAGATTTGCTTCTTCTTTTACCAGACCACCGGCACGAGTAATAAGTTCACTGACAGTCAGCTCTTCATCGACTGAATATTCGCCTGGTCTGATGACCGGACCTTCAACATTAACCAGATTGCCCACTATTTCAGTAGCCTGCTCAACTTTAACTTCGTCACCATTCTGCAGAATGAAGCTCTTGAGTGCTGAAGCATCGCCCAGCCTGATATCGAAAGACTCACGACGTTTGTCGCCGGTCCAGCGGGTAACCATGACTCTGCCTGAATAAGCTTTAGGCAGAACCTTACCGGCCATTTCCAGAACGTCGGCCAGGTTGGTTTCGCCAACCAGCTCGTAGATGGCCGGCCTATTCACCATGCCGGTGACGTTTACACGGCATTCGGCAGTCGGAACAAAAATTGTGTCGCCATTCTTCACCGGAATATCCTGGGTGCGATCGCCGGAAAGCAGATAACGATACAGATCGATATGCTTTGCTTTGCCTGAAGAATCAAGTACGTTGATTCGGCGCATCGAACCACGCTGGGTCGGCCCGCCAGCCTGATAGAGGGCCGAGAAAGCGGTAGCCAGACCAGAAACATTCATGGCACCAGGTTTTTCGACTTCACCAACCACGAAAATCTGTATGGTTCTAACTTTGGTGAGAGTTGCCTGACCCTTGAAGTGCTTGAATTTGCCGGAAAGCTGCCCAAGAACC
>CAZPCO010000633.1:0-2024 GCA_964585025.1 uncultured bacterium
GGAAAACCCCTACATCATCGAAACCTACGAAAAGGTTCTCGACAAACCGGGCAGCCACAAGGCCCACCACCTGCTGCACACCAAGTATCAGTCACGGCGCCGCATTTCCGACAAAGGCATGCCGCTGATGACCGGCGAAGGTACCGACAAGCTCTCGATCAAGGTTTGCGTCGGCACCAACTGCTACCTCAAGGGTTCGCAGACAATTCTGAAAACCCTGACCCGGGAAATCGAAAGCCGCGGCCTGCAGGATGCAGTCGACATTCAGGCGACATTCTGCTTCGAAAAATGCGGCCAGGCACCCAATGTAATGATCGGCGACCAGCTGATCGGCAACTGCACTCTCGATAAGGCCCGCGATGCCCTGAATGCCGCTCTGAAGAAAAGGGCATCATAACACCCGTTAATCAGGGCGGCGGCTCCGCTGATGCAGAACCGCCGCCTGATACCAATTCTTGAATCTCTCTATTTTCCCGCACCTTCGGCCCAGTGCCGCTGGTGCGGATTTTTTAATACTACAAGTTTAGGCGTAAGCAGCCGAAATGGCAACTCATAATTTTTGCGCCGGAAAGAATATCAGACCATCGGGTCTCATTAAGACCACAACTGTCAGCCATTCTGCTGCATATTGCCGCCAGCTGCAAATGATCATCATGTTTTAACAGACTCGCAAGCGAATGTAGTAGAATTGATTATCGATACTGCTGCAAGAAAACAGATTCAATTTTGGAGAATCCTGCATCCGGGAGGACAGACCTATGTATTTTCATAAATTGCCGGGAGTTTTTCTGATAGTCGCTTTTTCACTGGTAACTGGTCTTTTGCAGGCGATGCTGCCCGATCACATCTATAAAGACAGGATAGCCGGTTCAAAAATTCAGGCCATTGCCGTCGTTAAAGCAACCGAAGAACTGGCGCCGCAGGAAGACAGCCAGAGCCCCGACAATGCCAGACCTGCCCTGCCGCGGCCATCCGCGCCGGCTTACAGGTCGAAAACCTATACCAGCAAACAGGCGGTTTTTGTCATTGAAAAATTGATCAAGCTCAAATCCAATTCTGAAGAACAGCCCAATGGCAGGCCTCCAGTTCTTTTAATCGAAGAAGACATCTCTTCCGCAAACAGTGAAAATCCTGGGAAAAAGCCTCTGGAAATATCTGAAGGCAGCGAAGTCACCGGGATTTTTCACGTTCCGATCGTTCAGACCACCGACGACCCGTTGTTTTTCAACCCGACAGTCGGAGAAAGGGTTTTTGTGACCATCAGTTCCGACGGGGGCGAAATTACCAGTTATACCGTTCTCGACACCGGCCTTGAAAATGCCCTGCTGGGTGACCTGGAAGCAGTTGGCATTGGAATCGGCAGAATTTTCCTGCGCTGAAAAATTGTTTAAAGCCGGACAGACCTCAGGTATGGAATTATAGTCCGCCTGCTTTCTGAAACATACTGGTGCGGGAAATTTCTTTTTATCCGCAGGGTATGCCTGGCGATCAACTGGTGAAAAGTGGAGATGTAAAAGGATACGGCCACCTCATCCTGCTCATACGTCACAGAAGCAGGTATACGACTGTAAAATTCCAGGTCATCGTAAAAGGCGTGCCAGTAAAGATAGAAATTTGCACCGATCAGATGCAGGGCCGCCAGTTGAATAAAGCCTTCCCGACTGCCGTCTGTTTTAATGTGCAGCAGATATTCATCGGCCGAATTCCTGCGATAAGAGGTCATTACCCCGCCGATACTAAAATCCCTCGGTTCGTCTTTTTTTCTGGCATACATAACCGGGTTTCCATCAGGTGACGACAAATGATAGCGGTAGTCCAGCACATAACCTTCTTCCATTTTCAGGCGATTGAACACCTCGAAATATTTGTTGATATCGAACTCGAGGGGAAGCAGTCGTTCAATTTCCGCGTAAGCCTGCGCCTCTTCAGACATTGAAAATTTAAACATATCGATTTAAAAATGCATGGGATGAATATTTTAGTATAAAAAGATAAACCTATTGCAATAACCCAGCCTAAATTAG
>CAZPCO010000634.1:0-2016 GCA_964585025.1 uncultured bacterium
AAGAACTCGTCGACAAACTGATCGAACAGAACTTCATCATTTTCTACGACCGACCGCACGATACGGGCTACAACAAGGGGCGCGTGTCGATCAAGCTCAAAAACTTCTGACAGGGGTTCACCATGGCAATATTCATCAAACGCCTGAGCATGCTGCTGCTCGCGGCCGTCGCCGTCACTCTCGCCGCCGTCAACCTATCAGGCTGTTCTGCCGGTCAGAAGGGCCTGCTGACCATAACTCCCGAACAATACCTTTTCTCGGCCAAAGAAACATTTGAAACCATAGATGTTCGCAACTATGAGATCCGTGACCTCGACGAGATCATCCGCATTCTCGAGAATGCCGAAAAGGACGCGAAAAAGAGCGATACCATCGACAGAGCCAGAATGTATCTCTGTCTGGCAAACACCCTCAAGGCCAGGAAGCAATACCAGAACTGCCTGATGAAAGGCCAGTATATTGCCAACCGCGCCGAACCCTTCTTTGTCGTCGATACCAAAGATGTCAAAGAAACCCTGCGCATTGCCAAAAAATGGCTGCGAAGCTGCGATGCCCAGTTCAAAACCAGCAAACTGCTGCCAGACCTTAATTTCGTCCGCGGCTTGTATTACACTCAGAAAATGCTGACTCTTCAGAGCCAGGAACGCCGGGAAAGTCTCGACGCTGCCGTTATCGCGTTCAGAAGATGCCTTGGCATGGCTCCGGCTTATATAGCCGACTTCAAACTTTTCGGCAGACAACAGACCCCTCGTGAAGTTCGCCTGCGCCTGATAGAAGCTCTGGCACTTGGCGGCCAGACCACCGATGCCTGGGCACTGCTTTCTGAATTCAGCTTCGCCCCTATTTCTCCGGTTTCGGGCGCAACCGATGCCCAGGATTTCGCCTGGCACCATATGCAGGGTTTTGTTATGGCCATGATGGGCCAATATGAAAAAGCTGCTGCCGTTCTTGAAAAATTCAAAATAGTTGCCCCCCAGGACTACCCACAGGTTGATGAGGCCTTGTGGATACTCGAAGGCATCTATGATCGACTCAGCGAAGAAAAGCGCGAAGACAGGTTCAAGATGGAAGCAAAAATCGTCGCGGCGCTGCTGAAAAAACTCAAGGGACCGTTCGAAAAGGAAAAATACTCTACTTCCGCGCATTTGTTCCCGAAACAACTGCCCGGGGATCTCAACTATTACGACGGCGTCATGAAGTTCTACGAAGGCCGTTTCGACGAAGCTTATGCAATTTTTCAGGCCATGTCCAACCGCGGCATCATGTCGAGTCGCAACCGTCTGGCCTGCAAACTTCACGAAATAGAATCGATGTTGTATTCCGGCCGCCGGGTTTCAGATGACCTGCTTGAAGAAATGATTCAGCTGACCGGCAACCCTTCTCTGACGCCATTGCAGAAAGAACGCGCCGGCTTCATTCTCGCCCGTTACATCATGGATGAAGACAGCAAATTCGAAAAATCGAGAGTTAATCATGCCGGCCAGAGTTTCGTCAAGAACATCTGCGGCAAACCCTGGGCTCTTGATCTGGTTTACCGCCGTGGCGAGATCAAGCGGGCGAAAAAGCCCGTTCAAAGCCGCAGCAGCAAAGATGAAGAAACTGAAGAAGACAGCAACCGCAGAGAACCAGGCTCGATGCTGGCAGAAATTTACGCAAACCGCCCTGAAGACTGGGTGGTAAGCGCCAACCTTTATCTCGTAGCCCTGCCCGAGCTGGCTATGTCTGCTAAAGACCGCATAGTCGGCCGCGAAGACGGCGAAAGCGGCAAATGGGTATTCAAAGATGCAGAAATAGATAAACTGCGACGCAAAAACCGCTATCTGGCAATATTTGAATACGACAATTCCGACAGCGAAAAGTCACTTCAGGGTATCATATTTCAGCCAAGCCGCTGACTAGAACCGACGGAGGGCTATCAATTTGCCGGGCGCCGAGCGAAGTTGAAGCGGCAATGATTCTATAATTACGATTGCTTCGTCGCTACGCTCCTCGCAATGACAGTTGAAGGATGTCATT
>CAZPCO010000635.1:0-1999 GCA_964585025.1 uncultured bacterium
AAGCCTGCAACGAGGTTGGAGAACGGCTGAATTTTTATCCTTCCCAGCGTTCCCAGGTTCTGATCATGCCCAGCGATGATTTTCGCCGGGTTCACGACCTCCCAGACTGGGCGGGCGGATTGTACGACGGCAAGATAAGATTGCCGGTTCCAGGCAGCAATATCAGACCTTCAGCTCTCAAAGGGGCCGTGTTGCACGAATACACGCATCACGTGATCTTTCTGATGTCTTCAGGGAACTGCCCGATCTGGTTCAACGAAGGACTGGCACAACTTTTTGAAACCGATGGCAATGAAACCATCAATCCTGGTGACCAACCGACCAGTCTCAGAATCTCCAGCCTGGCAACTATAGACAGTGAATTCAGAAACAACCCGGACCGGAAACAGGCTGCGGCGCTTTATCGCGCCTCATTGATGGCAACTTCACGAATTCTTGGCGAGTTTGGCTGGCGACGGATTTCCGAACTGCTGACCGGCCTTGGCACCGCAGACAGTTTTGATAAAGCGGCATTTGAGGTTCTCGACATCGAGTATTCCGAGTTCGAAAAGCTATGCCTCAACCCTGATAATTGAGCCGCAGCATCAATAAATCCCTGCGCCGGCCCCTGAATACAAAATGGCATATAACACCCGCATGATCACTTCGATCAGCAGAAGAAAAAGCATCGGGCCGAGATCAATATAGCCAGGCCCCGCAGGTATGAGCACCTGAAAATGACGCAGCATGCCGTCTATTCGCGCAACCAGTGGTCTGACCGGCTGCGGCAGGTTGCCTGGCATTATCCAGGTCAGGATGACTCTCACAAATACTACCAGCTGCAACAGGCGCAACAGTTCGATCAAAATTCTCATGCCTGACTCACTTCGGCGAACAGGGCTGTGCCGATGCGCACCATTGTCGCACCTTCGGCAATTGCCAGATGATAATCGCCAGACATACCCATAGACAGTGCTTCCGGGTGCCATGCCGGCCCGCTCAGGTCGCGACTGGCTGCGAACAAACCCGCAAGTTCATGAAAACAGGCGCGGGTCGTTTCCTCATCTGCATCGAGCGGCGCCATACCCATCATGCCACGCATATCAAGATCTCTGCTTTCACGGTATTCTCTGATTACTTCGAGGATCTCATCACAGGCAAACCCTTGTTTGGCAGCCTCACGTGAAATATGTACCTGCAGCAGAATCGGGCATTTGCGGCCAGTCTTGCAATGCCAGGCCGAAAATTCTTCGAGCAGTTCGCGGCGATCGATCGAATGCACCAGACCTGCTACCGGATAAATATACTTGATTTTGTTGGTCTGCAGCGGCCCGATAAAATGCCAGCAGATTTTCAGATCTGCAAGCTCGCGTGCTTTGTCGCGCAGCACCTGGGCGCGGTTCTCGGCAAAGTCGATCTGACCAAGCCCGTGCATTTCCCTGATCCGGTTGCTGTCAACGGTTTTGGAAACAGCTACAAGCCTGATTTCCGACGGGTCACGCCCGCTGGCCATGGCATGTCTGCCAATCTGTGCAAGAGTATTCTTGAGGTTCAGGGCGAGTGACATATTGATTTCCTACTTTTCGGGCTGGGTGCGCAAACGCAGTACATTAACCGAAACCGGTCGCACATTAAGACGGTCCGCGGCCCCAGGAACATGCTGAATCTTCAGAGAGCCGGCCTCGGTATTGTCCAGCCATCGCTGCAGATTGCCGCCAACACAGGCTCCATGAATGATAATTTTTAGACTTTCGCCGGCAAAAAGGCGCCGGAAATTGATCGGCGAACCTTTCTGCGGACGGGATTCGGCAGTATAGACCCCGGCACCTGGCTTATAGATAACCGCCTGAATATGCCATTCACGAGCGGCGTTGATAAAATCAGCATCAGGATTGGAAGTTCTGATAAGAGTCTCAAGATCGACGGTAGAAAGAGCTGTGCCTTCACCAGCAACCAGAAATAGATTCAGATTGGAATCTATGTTGGTCGGACCGGTGATGAAGATGTGCCCAGGGGTTAC
>CAZPCO010000636.1:0-1999 GCA_964585025.1 uncultured bacterium
GAACCCTCGATGGGCAGCATCAGAGTCTGGTAAAAGGCATTCTTCTCGGTATCGTACGCGCGCTGGCCGATCGAAAATTGATCGAAGGTTCTGTCCAGGACTACCTGAATCAGCTCAAAGAAAGGGTTCACCGCGAAGAACTAAACCTGCTCAAAGAAACCTGCCAGATTTCGAAAGAAGAGGGCGATGCGATTCTACCGACCCTTGAAGAATTCGATACCCCGCCAGCAGAACTTTCACCCAGCATCAGTGCCGGAACAGCATCTGTAAGTGTAGAAACCAGACCTGTCGAGGTCCAGGTATCTCAACCACCCAGGCCTGTTGAGATCGATTTCGAAAACTATGCCCAACTGTCAGAGCAGGATAAAATTCAGCTTCTGGCCCGTGCGAATCGAAACTTCTTCAATGAAAACAAAGCCAGACTCTCTGAATTACTGACCAGTGCTCAGGGAAAGGAACTTGCCGCCGTCATAAGCCTGTATGGTAAATATGGCCAGATGAATGAATGCGAGCGCATCAAAAAACTGGTAAAAAGCGATAATCCCGACGTTATCTGCGCCTGCATCAAAGCTCTTTCGACGCTTGATTCCGAATACCTGTGCCTGTATCTGCCTCAATTCATGCAGGAGAAGAATGGCAAGATCAGAATGACGGCAACCCGTGTTTTTGTCGGCATAGATCGCGATCGCATCAAAAGCCTGCTTACCAGCATGATTGGCTCGGCAAATACCAAGCAGCGTTCTCTGGCAATAGCGACTGCAATGCTCGTCGATTTCAATATCGTCAGACAACCTCTGCTCGATGCTCTTGCGAAAGAGACTTCAGTAGAGATCATCGATAAACTTGGAGTTGTGCTCTCTACCAATCCTGATCGCGAACTGCTCGCTTCTGTTTATAAGATCTCTCTGACCTCTAAAACGACTTTGCGTGCTGAACAGCAGCGTGTTGTTCAGATGCTGGCAGAAAAACTTGCAGTCGCTCTCAACCACATATCGACTCCTGAAGAACTGATCAAAGAAACCCAGCAGGCATACGAAGATGAAATCAAAGCGGCTGCACTGGCCAAAGAAAAGGCCGATGCAGAACGGCGGGCCGCCGGAATTCCCGACGACAACGAAGATTCTGCCGGCGATGATGCCGATGTGCAATCAATTCTTACTTCAGAAACCGGTGATGCAAAAACCACCCGGGCTAAACTCACCGTAATTATCTGGATGCTCGTTGCGGTAATCTGGGGCGGCGGCATGGCCCTGCTGTTTCTAAAACTCGTTACCGGAGAATAAAAACCGTTCAAGAACGCAGTTTAGCTAAACTCTATCGATCGCAGAGTTAAGCCGAAGCGACCGAAACCGTATTTCGACTCCTTCGACCGGCCAGGGCCGGCTCAGGAACCGATGCTCAGGGAGCGTCTTTCCGGACTTAACGAACAGGTGCTCGGCCTGTAATGTCATTGCGAGCGCAGCGAAGCAATCTCTGCATAGGCAATACTGCTTCGTCGCTTAGCTCCTCGCGAAGGCTATGGATGGCCAAGTGTCAGTTTGCCACAGGAATGCCGCGAACTGACCAGTGACAGTATTATGTCATTGCGAGCGAAGCAAAGCAATCTCAGCGTATTAAATACTGCTTCGTTGCCCGGATCATTACAGTAACCGGAAAAGACTCACCAGCCCTGAGTATTCAGCTGGGCAGGGTAAAAAGCTGTGTAGTGGCTGGTCGGCCAGTTGTTCTGATAGAAGCGCAGATAGCTGCCGTACACATAACCCCGGCGCAGTGGCATATAAGCAGATTGGATGAAAAACCAGTTTCCGGAACGACCCAGCACATAAACCTGTTCGCCGGTATTCAGGGAACCTATAACATTTGAGTCTCTCTTTTTTCGCCCGGCAACGTAAGGTTCGGATCTGATATTCAGATTGCAGGCTACCGCAGCGAGAGCATTCATCTGAGAATAGCCGTTCTGCGGGTAATAGCCGGCCTGGTAACCACCCCAGGCATACCC
>CAZPCO010000637.1:0-1997 GCA_964585025.1 uncultured bacterium
GATCGGCTGCATGAAAACGCCTGGTCGTTTTTGCTGTTGCCGGTGTTACAGAGAATATGTATCGTAGCCCGGTTTGCTGTCGCGGCTGACTGAGATTGCATGCAGCTGGTCGTAATAAGCCTTCGAGTTTGTGAGTGAACGGTAACAAATAAGCCCATTTGCAGCCGTAATCCGGCCAAAGATGTATAATTTTCGTGAAAGAGCTGCAAGATAGTTGCAATTGTGCTGACCGGTAAAAATCTTTTGCGTTGAACTCTTTCTGTAATTCCTTAGAATTTAGACAGGTAGAGAAAGCAGGCGCATGGGCAGAGAATTTAAAAGCGACCGGGGCGTGACACTGCTGGAAATCATGATGGCCCTTCTGATCATGGCTTCGGCGATGATTCCGATTGCCTCGCTGATGGGGTACGGCGGGCGGGCAACCAGCAAGGATGCGCGGCGCATCGTTGCAATTCAGACGCTTGAGAAAACACTGCGGCAGCTGCTTGTCGAACCTTTTGACCAGATTCCGGTCGGCAAAGCCATCAAGAAGAAGTTTAACAATGTTGAATTAGGCACTGTTGTTACGCCGGCCGGATATCAGTATGAGGTCGAACTCGATTCAGATTACGTGTCGCCCCTCAATTTCTCATACCAGGCAGTTAAGGTTAATCTGCCTTCGTTCAAGGCTGACAATCCAAAAGCCACAGATTTTGCTCCTGCTGAAACTCTGTCTCTGACAGATTGCGTTCTTGAACTTCAGGTTAAGGTGACCTGGAAAGAGCAGCAGGCGCTGGATGTCTTTGTTTCGGCGATGACATACCGGGCAAATTTCCACCGGAGAGACGGTTGATCATGAAATTGGCACCCAAAAGAGAGGGAATGGCTATAGTGATCGTCCTGACGCTGGCGACAGCGATCATGATTCTTGGCGTTTCATATCTCAAGACCATTCACAACCAGGCGGGGCGCAATACTATCGAACTGGGTGCAATCCAGGCAGATCTGCTCGCCGAAGGTGTTACCCAGATAGCCATGCTGAAGTTCAAGGAACTGCCCGGGCCTTTGTATTATGCGTATATTGCTTCGGTCAAAGGTAATACCGCTGACCCGCTCAAGGAATACCACGGCGACATGATGCTGGCTCAGAAGTTTTCGACTCCGTTCGCGGCCGAGTATCAGACGACCTATCAACTGCTGCCGTCAAAAATGTATGATGACATGAACATCAAGATCAATGTGGTTGTTTACGTGACCAGGCCTGATGGCGTGGTTTACCAGCGCAACATCGAAAGGACGGTTTCAGGTGTCAGACGCCCGGCTTTCTAAGAATCTATGTGGGGTAACCCTGGTGGAAATTCTCATCGCCGCCGGGTTGCTTTCGCTTTTTATGACCGCTGCCTTTTCAATCTATCGTTCCAGCACCAGAGGCTTTGTTTCAGGGTCCTGGCGTGCGGAGGAACAAAAGAAGCTGCAAACATTGATTTCTGCAATGGCCCGCGATTTGAGCCAGGCAAATTCCGAAATGACCAGTATTGCCAGTGACGGCACCCGCAGCAGCATACTGGCTACACCTCTTTACATCAACAAAGATCTCTATTGTTTCGATTCTGCTCCGAAGTTTCTCAAGGCCGACAGCAGCAAATGGCTTTGCCTTGCGGTTTTCTCGATTTCATATCCTTATATAGAAGCAAATGCAACTCTGATGTCTGCAGAACAATTCGGCAAATGGTCGGGAGTCTCTGTCTGGCTCAAAGATCGTGATATCAGATACATCAGAACCGGCAGCCCCGGCATTCTCAGTTCGTCACCCGACAGCCTGCCAGGCGCTGTCACAGGGTTTCCTGGGCCCGGTGTTGTCGGTGCCGGTTTGAGTTTTGTTCCAGATACAGACCAGAATCGTAATCATAATTACAGTCTTTCGCTCGAGGAAGTGGCTATGGTTGGTCGAGGCGCCAGTGCGGGCGCGCCTGCCAGTCTCGAGTTAATTTTCCGCAGTGTCCGTTACGAAAATGGCC
>CAZPCO010000638.1:0-1997 GCA_964585025.1 uncultured bacterium
ACTGTTATCGAAATCCCCCTGATCATCAACGGCCAGGAAGTCAAAACCGGCAAGATCGGTGAATTCAGAATGCCATGTGACCACAAACATGTTCTGGCCAGATATCACATGGCCGGCGAAAAAGAAGTGCAGATGGCCATCGATGCAGCCTGCAAAGCTCAGCAGACCTGGAGCACCGTGCCATGGCAGGATCGCGCTGCTGTCGCCCTGAAGATTGCCCGGTTGCTCGCCGACAAATACCGCGCCACCATCAATGCCGCCACCATGCTCGGTCAGGGCAAGAATATCTTTCAGGCCGAAATCGACTCTGCCTGTGAAGCAATCGACTTTCTTCGCTTCAACGCCAGCTACATGTCGCAGATATACGCTGAACAACCGATCTCTGACGCCACTCAAATGAACCGCCTCGAATACCGCGCCCTCGAAGGCTTTGTTTTTGCACTCTCACCATTCAATTTCACCGCTATTGCTTCGAACCTCAGCATGTCACCAGCGATCATGGGCAACGGCGTCGTCTGGAAACCAGCCACGACAGCCATTCTCAGCAATTACTATCTGATGAAGATATACAAAGAAGCCGGTCTACCAGACGGCGTCATCAATTTTCTGCCCGGACAGGGCTCGCAGATCGGCAACGTCATTTTCAACGACCCGCGTCTGGCCGGCGTTCACTTCACCGGTTCAAGCTCAACCTTCAACCATCTCTGGCTCGAAGTCGCCAAAAACCTTTCCAAATACAGATCCTATCCAAAGCTTGTCGGCGAAACCGGCGGCAAGGATTTTATCGTCGTGCATGAATCGGCCGACATCGACCAGGCCGCGACCGGCATTCTCAGAGGCTCTTTCGAATACCAGGGACAGAAGTGCTCAGCCTGTTCACGAGTTTATGCTCCGGCGTCGAAATGGCCGGCAATCAAAAACCGCATGCTGAACATGCTTGCCGAAATCAAGATGGGTGACGTCAGAGATTACAGCAACTTCGTCAATGCCGTCATTGACGAAAAATCTTTCGACTCGATCATGAGCTATATCGAACGCGCCAAAGCCGACAAGGCGGCAAAGATCGTCGCAGGCGGAAAAGGCAGTAAAGAAAAGGGCTATTTCATCGAACCGACTGTCATTGAAACCACTGATGCAAACTTTGTTACCATGCGTGAAGAAATCTTCGGGCCGGTGGTCACTGTGTTCGTCTACGAAGACGCAAAATTCGAAGAAACTCTCAAGCTCTGCGACAGTACCTCTCCCTATGCCCTGACAGGAGCGATTTTTGCGCGCGACCGCATGGCGATTCTCAAAGCCGGTGAAATGCTGCGCTATGCCGCCGGCAACTTCTACATCAACGACAAGTGCACCGGTGCCGTAGTCGGTATGCAGCCGTTCGGCGGCGGTCGTGGTTCAGGCACCAACGACAAGGCCGGCGCCATGCTCAACCTGCTGCGCTGGACCTCACCCCGCGCCATCAAGGAAACCTACCTGCCCCCGGTTGATTACCCTTATCCATACATGAGTTGATTAATGCAATAAAAAAACCGTCACCCGGCTGCGGGTGACGGTTTTTTGTTGCCAATCAGGCGTAGGCGCGACGCAGACCTTCTTCGAGAGCGTCCCAGAGGGTTTCAACTCCTTCGAGCCCCACCGAGATCCTGACCAGACCCGGGGTAATGCCGCGTTTCAGACGGTCTTCTTCAGGAACCCCGGAATGGGTCATCGACGCCGGGTGCTGCAGATAGGTTATGGCGCTGCCAAGGCTGACAGCGAGTTCTGCCGGCGTCGTATATGAAGCGAAGTAGTCCATGAGACGGCTGCCCGGAACAAAACCATCCTTGAGTTCAATGGCGATCATGCCGCCGGCGAGACGCATCTGCTTTTTCATCAGATCGTGATGTTCATGAGACGGCAGGCCCGGGTAAAAAACCTGGCTGACGTTCGGGTGCTTTTCAAGGCGGGTTGCCAGTTCGAGAGCACTGGCGCAGGCCCTTTCCATACGCAGATGCAGA
>CAZPCO010000639.1:0-1981 GCA_964585025.1 uncultured bacterium
TATGCTGAAAATCAAACTTTTGAGGTTATTCTTGAAAAACAAGCCAATCAACCTGAACGTTTCAGTCACCAAGATAGCACTGCTAGCAGCAATTCTGATGATGATCATGGCTGGCGCCCGGGCCGACGAACAATGGGAACTCTCGCCCCCGGGCGGGGCTGACATCAGGCAGAACGCCTTTGTCCGCCAGGAACACCTGGAGCTGCATGTGCCAAAATCATTCGAGGGCCGCACTGCAATTGAGCGCCGCACTACCGCCGGGTTTGAATTCCATCGCCTCGTTCGTTTCGCCCATACCGAGAGCGATGTCGAACTGCGCGGCCGCTCGACGGTTTTCGATTTTGAATATTCCCAGGATATCCTGGACGTGCAGGTTTTCAGATCGAAGGCAATTCAGCCGGGTGGCAGCGCCTGCATGGACTGCCATGGGGGTTCGGTCAAACGCACCACCGCCGTCATCGGCCTCGAAAAACAGGAACTCGACCCCAAACCCTATTACAGCGGTTACACAAAAATCAGTATCGACCCGGCCGAATCTTTCTCGTGGCGCGGCGAAGTAAACCACTGGCTGAGCCCGAACCTGATGCTCAAGGGCGAACTCAAAACCGGCACTCTCGAGCAGGGCAGGCACAACCTCGATGCCAGGAGCATCAGTATCGGCCTGGGCGGCAACGCCATGCATCGCCTCACCTGGTCGGGCGACCTGAATTTTTCGAAAGTCGAAAGCTACCAGCAGCGCCGCACCTTCATCGGCAAGGTCAATTACCGTATTTTCAGAGGTCTCAAGCTTACGGTCGGCGGCGCCGCCTTCCTCGATGGCTATACTCAGTATGGCACTGAAATGTCTGAAATGGGTCTGATGACCAACGGCCTGGCCAAAGACGACCCAGCCCTGCTACCTTCGCTCTTCACTAAATTGAAAGACGACCAGTTCGGCTACTGGCACTTCGGCGCCGAGTATGAATACAAGTTTTGACCAAGGATATACACGGAGAAAGAAAGACTCCCACGGATTAACACGGATAGACACAGATAGCAGGCTGATTTAATGTTGTCATTGCGAGCATAGCGAAGCAATCGCTGACTGGGAGAACGAGACTGCTTCGTTGCTCTGCTCCTCGCAGTGACAGAATTAAAGTCGCGGATAGACACAGATAAACTCCGATGAAATGAGAGATTGTCTAAAGACAAACGCGGATGGTAGCAGGCCGGATTGCTTCGCTTCGCTCGCAATGACACCTTGTCTGAGCCCCCCGGTTCCTGAGCCGGCCCTGGCCGGTCGAAGGAGTCGAAGGGACCGCCAAAAAGAAACTGCCCCGGGTTGCACAAGCAACCCGGGGCAGCTTTTTAGACAGTTACTTAGCCCAGAGAATGTGACCGGTGAGCAATGGGTGAACGAGGTCGGGGTGTGAAGGCATTACCCTGATCGCCAGACCCATTTTGCCGCTCGAACCCAGAGCGATACCGCCCGAGAATTCTGCGGTCGAGCCATGCTGCTTGACCAGCTGCAGATCGACGATATCGCCCTGCGAAAGGTCGCCGTCACTGACCAGCTTGCCATAGAAAGCCTGCACCAGCACATCTGAAGCCTTCAGGTTTGCCAGATGTACCTGTACTTTGACTTCGAGAATTTCACCGACGCGCTGGGCACCGGAGCCATTGGCATCGACATTTTCGATGCGGATGTTGTTCCAGTTAGAGCGCACATTATCGAGCCAGCCCGCCAGATCACGGGCGCGCTGACGATCATTGGCCGACAGGGCGCGATAGCGGCGGTCGGCGGGCACATAGAAACGATCGGCATATTCAGCGACCATGCGGTTGGTGTTGAAAACAGGGTTCACGTCTTTCATGCACTGCTTCATCATGGTGATCCAGCGGCGCGGCAGATTGTCGCTCGAATGATCGTAGAAAGTCGGGGCAACTTCTTTCTCAAGCAGTTCATAAAGAGAGTTCGCTTCGACTTCATCCTGATAATCGG
>CAZPCO010000640.1:0-1975 GCA_964585025.1 uncultured bacterium
CAGGACTGGCGCGTCAACGCCAATGCCAACCAGGGTTATTCACTTGGCGGCCTGATCCTCAATGTTGCCGGCAAAGTAACTGCAAATTACTGGCTCTCTCATGTTTACAACCCTGAAATCGGTGAAGCACACCGCGATGGTGACTTTCACATTCACGACCTCGACATGCTCAGCGGTTATTGTGCCGGCTGGTCTCTTCGCACTCTGCTCCAGGAAGGCTTCAACGGCGTTCCCGGCAAAGTTGAAGCTGGTGCCCCGAAGCACTTTTCGAGTGCACTCGGTCAGATGGTGAATTTTCTCGGAACCCTTCAGAATGAATGGGCGGGAGCGCAGGCATTCTCATCTTTCGATACCTATCTGGCTCCTTATGTCAAGCTTGATCAGCTTACCTACGATGAAGTATTCCAGGGAATCCAGGAATTTGTCTACAATTTGAACGTGCCCTCACGCTGGGGAACCCAGACGCCTTTCACCAACCTTACCCTCGACTGGAACTGCCCGGAAGACCTGCGCAACCAGAACCCGCTGATCGGCGGTCAGCCGACCGACTTCACCTACGGAGAACTGCAGGCCGAAATGGATATGATCAACCGGGCTTTTATCGATGTAATGAGCCGTGGTGACCAGAAGGGCCGTGCATTTACCTTCCCGATTCCGACCTACAACATTACCCGCGATTTCGACTGGGATCACCCCAACTGCCAGCCCCTTTTCGAAATGACTGCCAAATACGGTCTCCCATATTTCCAGAATTTTATCAATTCAGACCTGCAGCCCAATATGGTAAGATCGATGTGCTGCCGTCTGCAGCTCGATCTGCGTGAGCTTCTCAAAAGAGGCAACGGCCTTTTCGGGTCGGCAGAACAGACCGGGTCAATTGGTGTAGTCACGATCAATCTGGCTCGTCTCGGCTACGTTTACAAGGGTAACTATGATGCTCTGGTCGCTCGTCTCGACACGCTCATGGAACTGGCGAAAAAGAGCCTTGAAGTTAAGCGCAAAGTTATTCAGAGTCGCATCGACAGCGGCCTGTTCCCTTATACCCGCCGCTACCTCGGAACTCTTCGCAATCACTTCTCGACTATCGGTATCAATGGCATGAATGAATGCATCCGCAATTTCAGCGACGATGCATATGATATCACCAAAGGCGAAGGCGTTGAATTTGCTCAGAAGATTCTCGATCACATGCGCGAACGCATCGTTCAGATCCAGGTCGAAACCGGTCATCTTTATAATCTCGAAGCAACACCGGCTGAAGGTGCAACACATCGCTTTGCCCGTGAAGACCGCAAGCGCTTCAAAGATATCATTCAGGCCGGCACTCCTCAGGCAGCATACTACACGAATTCAACCCAGCTGCCGGTAGATTTCACCGGAGATCTTTTCGAAATCATGCGTCACCAGGAAAAGCTGCAGACCAAATATACCGGTGGCACCGTTCTGCATCTTTATGTCGGTGAACGCATTCCCGATGCCGAATCATGCAAACGTCTGGTCAAAAAGACTCTCTCACAGTTCAGAATGCCTTATGTAACAATCACACCAACTTTCAGCGTTTGCCCGAAACATGGTTACATAGCGGGTGAACATCAGTACTGCCCGACCTGTGATGGCATTGAAACCCGGCGTCTGGCTGCCGAAGCTCAAGCTGAAGGCCGTGAAATGCCGACCGATGCGATCACTCTTCCCGAAGAATCAAGGCAGGTCTGCGAAGTCTGGACCAGAGTCATGGGTTATTTC
Source organism: uncultured bacterium (assembly GCA_964585025.1). Lineage (GTDB taxonomy): Bacteria > Muiribacteriota > Ozemobacteria > Ozemobacterales > Ozemobacteraceae > Rifleibacterium. Next base: position 1,744 of record CAZPCO010000640.1, read on the forward strand.
AGACCCGTTTCTCAGTTCAATGCCGGCAAAAAGAGCGAATACAGCGATCGTATCATGCTCAAATCACAGGAAATAGTAAGAGAAGTAATTTGAATAAATGGCTGATCTTCATGACATTATAAGGGTAGGGGGCATGCAGCCCCTTACCCTGATAGATTTTCCGGGACACCTTGCCAGTGTTGTTTTCATGCAGGGCTGCAATCTGCGTTGTCGTTTCTGCTACAACCGCACC
>CAZPCO010000641.1:0-1968 GCA_964585025.1 uncultured bacterium
TTTCTTAAACTCGACTGTTCGAAAGCGGTCGGTCAGCTTGGCTGGCAACCGGTTCTTTCGGTGGACGAGGCTGTCGAGTTTTCGGCTTCGTGGTATAAGCGGTTTTATGAAGATGAGAAATTTGCGGCGCGTTCTTTCACTGAAGCGCAGATAAATTCTTATGTGCAGGCAGCCAAAAAAGCTGGTGTCTGCTGGGCAGGGCACGGAGGGAGATGACCATGCAGGCTTTCAGAGCATTTCATGAAGTTTCAGATGACGGATATGTAAAAATCAGGGTTCCTGCCGGCATGGGAAGGCGTGTTGAAGTTATTCTTCTGCCTGCAGCTGCCGGTTCTACTGGATCTGCCCAGGTTCAGCAGAATGGTTTCTGTTCGCAGGTGCTGGCTTCGGAGGATGAGGATGTCTGGAATGACCTATAAAGGCTCGATTTTCAGAATTCCGTTTCCGTTCAATGATAGTTCATCGACAAGATGCCGGCCGGCTCTTGCAATTTCAGAGCCAGACGAACGCGGTGATGTCAAATTTTTGTTCATTACTGCACGCAGATACGATGATACCGGTCGGGTTCTCGAGCTTACAGTCGACGACTTCTTCGGTCGAGCCCTGCGGTTGCCTGCTTTTGTGCATGTAGACAAACCTTTTTTCCTGCCCGGGCACATTGCAGACCGAAAGGTTGCCCGGATTTCTGCAAACTGTCTAGAGAAAATTCTGCGGAAAAATGTTCTTATCGCTACCGAGCAGCATTTCGATGTCAAGCATCGCAAGTCTGATGCTGCTTTCAAACCAGGTGATCCGGTGCGCTACGCCGGTCGGGTTTTCGATGAACACGAGCTTTTAAGCCTTGTCGATGCATCGCTTGATTTTTGGCTGACGGCAGGGCGTTATTCAGATGCTTTCGAGACCAGACTGGCCGAATACACTGGCAGCGCCAACGCCCTCCTGGTTAATTCGGGTTCGTCAGCAAACCTGGTGGCATTTTCTGCTCTGACTTCGCCAAAGCTCAAAGACCGGCAGATCAGACCGGGTGACGAGGTGGTGACCGTGGCGGCAGGTTTTCCGACGACAGTGGCACCGATAATTCAGAACCAGGCCGTACCGGTTTTCGTCGATGTCGAACTTGGAACTTACGTGCCGTCGCTCGAACAGATCGAAGCCGCAATTGGCCCTAAAACGCGGGCAATCATGATCGCTCATACCATGGGCGTGCCTTTTCCGGTTGCCGAGGTCATGGATTTGTGCCGAAAACACAGGCTCTGGCTGATTGAAGATAACTGTGACGCTCTGGGCAGCCGCTATGAAGGCCGACAAACGGCAACCTTCGGCGATTTTGGCACCTTCAGTTTTTACCCGGCGCATCACATAACCATGGGCGAGGGTGGGGCGGTGGTCACCGACAATGATGACCTTGCCAACATCGCCCGCAGTTTTCGTGACTGGGGCCGTGACTGCAACTGCAGAGGCGGCCAGAACAACAACTGCGGCAAGCGGTTTTCGCAGCAGTTCGGCACCCTGCCGTTCGGCTACGATCATAAATATGTGTACAGCCATATTGGCTATAACCTGAAGGTCACCGAAATGCAGGCAGCAATTGGAGTTGCGCAGCTGCAGAAGCTCGACGGTTTTGTCGAAGCCCGCAAATACAGGCATGCGCGATTATCTGAGGGTTTAAAAAAATATGAAAAACACCTGATACTGCATACTGCCCCTGCCAAGGCAGACCCTTCATGGTTTGGCTATGTTCTGACGGTTCGCCCGGAAGCACCATTCTCAAGAAACGAGCTTACTGCAGCTCTCGAAGCCGCCAGAATCGAGACCCGCAACCTGTTCTGCGGCAACCTTCTGCGTCATCCTGCTTACCAGAATATCGCACACCGGGTCGTCGGCACTCTGAAAAATACTGATCTGATAACCACCGGAACCTTTTTTATCGGTGTTTATCCAGGTATGACTGACGACATGATCGATTAC
>CAZPCO010000642.1:0-1965 GCA_964585025.1 uncultured bacterium
TTCTGGGAAAAGTCCTTTCTTGTCAGCGAGCCTGGTGCGACTGCATGGGTTGGACGGCCGGTATGCCTCGAATGCGATGGCAGCCTTGTGCTTGCTGATGAAAAAGGGTTGCAGAAAACCGTTGTTTCTGCAACCCTGCAAATTCTTTGAAGCTTATCTTACGGGGATGCCGACCCGGTAATTGAATGAACGTTTTTCAGTCTTGCCGCTGACCTCAATAAACGCATTCTGGGTAGGAGTCGGAAAAACATAGACGAATGATTCTCCCATGCGTTTCAGGTTGCCTTTGAGTTCCTGGGAGCCGTCTGATACTTTGATTTGAATGCTGTCGGGTTCAACCTGTGACCCAAAACTCAACGAAAAGGCAACCTCACCGCCGGCCTTGATATCGGCCGAAGTCTGGGTGTTTCCATCGATGAAATCGAAACTCTGGTAGACTTTCTGAGCTTCGGCTTTCAGCGAAAGAGCGAGAATGAAGGGATCTTCTTCGTTCTGGGCAGGCTGACCATTCTGCCCGGTTCCGGGTTGCTTTCTGTCGCTGGAATTGGCAGCCAGCCGGCTTTCATCACCATTGCCGGTCGCTGACTGTGCGGCGGCGCTGTCGGCCGTTTGATTCATGTCGACGTTCTGGCCTTCGGCTGTAGATGCAATTCCTGATGAGTCGCTGTCGCCGCCATCGCCGTTTCCTGTGGAGCTCTGGCGATTGTCGCCGGACGATGAGGAAGAATCGCCGCTACCAGAAGAACCATCGGCAGAGGCTGCCGAGTCGCCACCGGTCAGATCGCCTGTTGATTCTGAAGAACCTTCGTCGTTACTGCCTTCGGAAGTGGCATCGCCGTTTGAAAGGCTGGTGCCATCGCTGTTGCTTTCCTGGCTTGTGCCTGAATCGGAAGCTGCATTGTCTGAAGAAGAGTCAGAATTTGCCGATGTTGCTGAGTGCTGGTCGGTTGCAGAACTTCCGGAATCAGAGGCTGAGCTGCTGTCGTTGGCAGATCCGCCGTTGCCATGGCTGCTGGCGGCGTCATCGCCGGAGCCCGGTTGTAAAGATCCGTTGCTGGAATCTTCCGAGCCTGATGAATTGCCGGAAAGAGAAGAATCGCCGGCTCCGGATGAGTCTGAAGACCCGATTGATTCTGAAGACCCGGACGAACCGGATGAACCGCTCTGCCCGGAGCTGAGGCTGTCAGGACTGGAGTAAAGATCGGAGAGATCGACCTGCTGTGGTTGGCCAAAGCCTGATTTGCTGCTGCTTTCGCTGGATGCAGAAGAAGATGTGTCGCTGAGAGCCATATTACTGCCGCTTTTCGAGCCCTTCTGGTTATCGAGGGTGCGGCTTTCGAAATCTACTTTGCTGACCGGGATCATTACCTGCAGAATCTTTTTCTGCTGTTTGCCCGGAGTTTTGCTGTCGGTTACGTAAACGCTGGCTGAATACTGGTCATCGGACGGAACCCTGAACATGTGGCGATAGTTTTTGAGTCTGGCTTCGGAAACGGGCGCACTGTCGCCCTGGTCGTCGGTGACTACCATCGAGACGTCTTCGGGACGAACATCGTCACCGACTTCGACCGAGATTTTGATGCGGGTGTCTTCAGGGATTTTAAATTTGTCGAGCCGGTAATTTGCAGTAGATTCGGAGGTTGCATTGCCGGCGAAAACTTCTTCGGAAAAGTCGGTGGGGTGTTGAATTACCATTCTTACTGAGGGCGGGGGAAGCTTGACCGGCGCGGGGTCTACTCCTGCGGCGGGTTTGGCTGGTTCCTCGATCTTGGCGGGTTCCGCTGGTTTGCCTGTTTCTGCCGGCTTGCCATTTTCTGAGGTTGCCGGTTTGCTTTCGACTGGCTCATTTTTGCTGGCCGGGGTTGTGGCTGCAGTTTTTACGGGTTCGACGGGAGCGGCTTCGCTGACGGTTTTGTCCGGTGTTTCTGCCGGAGTTTCCGCTGTTTCAACAGGGGCTGTTTCCTG
>CAZPCO010000643.1:0-1964 GCA_964585025.1 uncultured bacterium
GAGGGCATCGCGCTCCTGCCATTTTTTCTGGCACTTGTGGTTGGTGACAGTTTCTCAACCGAGCTTGGCCGCTGTTATATGAAAATGCTGCTTTTGACGCCAGTGCGTCGCTGGCAGGTTATAACCGCCAAAACCCTGGCAATCATGCTGTTTCTGCTGCTGGCAGTATGTCTGGGTGGCATGTTTCTACAGGCCGACCTGCTGGTTGCCAGATCGCTGACGCAAACTTCCGGCATTCTGCCCGGTTCTATTCAGACAGAATTAGATAAGCCACTTTATCTGGTGAGCACGCTTTCTGCAATGCAGATGCTGGTTTTGACCTTCATGGCCAACCTGATGCTCATCGGTTTTTTTATCGTTTTCGCCCTGTTTTTTGAATCGGCAATTCTTATGTCTTTTACCAGTCTAAGCGTGTTGATGGGCATTCACACCTTTTTTCTGGTTGCCACTACCTTTTTGAACAAGATCGATGTGTGGTATGACCAGGCTGCAAAATGGTGTTTTACCCGACATCTCGATGAAATTTTTTCGCTCGGAAACATCGACAATATCATCAGTGGGCGCATAAACCTTTTCAGTGACGGGATTTTTACCGCCTGGACTGCAACTTTTGCATGGGCTGTACTTTTTTATACAATTGCGTTATTATTATTTTCGAGGCGACAAATATTGCATTAACTTTGAGGGGCCTTATGCCGATGTTTATTTAGAAATCAAATAAACGGAGGCAAAATAGAAATGAATATAAAGAGAAATGGGATTTGTCTGATTCTGGTTGCTTTTGTGTTTTCGCTTTTTACCTGCAGCCTGGCTGCGGCTACCAAAACGGAAATTTATGAGCTCAGCCAGCAGATCAAGCAGAAACAGGCTCAAATTACCAGCCTCTATGCCGAACTTCGCAAATTGAATGAAGAGGGCGGACCTGATGCCCAGGAAAAAGCCCAGATAATAATGGAACAGATCAAAGTTCTCAGAGAAGACGTTGCCAGGCTTAAGAAAAATCTTGATCAGATTAAAAGCACCGCCACGGGGCATGTAGTTCTTTCAGAAAATTAAAAGGAACTGTTGACAGCGACTTTTAAACTCCTCCAGAGAACCGCCATCCGACTGACCACCGGGTGGCGGTTCCGTTTATTCGTATATTGCCATGAGCTTTTTCAGTTCATCGAGCTGAACTTCTTTTATCTTCTCGCTGGTGGTTTCAGTGACTGATGGCGCGGAATTGGCAGGCGGGTCGGCAACCGGTGTGGTCTGAGCGCTCTGTTCAAGCCTTTCCAGTTCCTGCTGTGCCAGTTCCTGCTTGTAAACAGCTATTCTGGCTGACATATCAGTGGCATAATCCTTGTATGGGTTTTCAAAGCCGCTGAGCAGGTCAAAATAAACTTCGGCCTGGTCATAGTTTTCGACTTTCAGATACAATTCGGCAAGTTCGAGCTGGATCCATGAATTTTCAGCGTCTTCCTGTGCCAGCTGTTCAAAAAGGTTTATAGCTTCATCGAGCCTGCCGAGGCTTTCGAAACAATGCTTGAGTCTTGAGATGATACCCATGTTCCCGTGATTGTCGGGCAGCAGTTCCTGATAAAGGCTCAGGCAGGGTTCAAGTTTGTTGAGATTGAACAGGCAGTCGGCCAGCAGCATTTTGGCCGCCTGATTGCCAGAATCGGCCTCGAGAAGCTTTTCGAGAATCTCAGCCGCCTCGTTGAATTCATCATTTTTGAGATGCAGCCTGACTCGGGTCATCGGGTCAAGCAGCGAGGTTTTATTGTTCTGCAGCCAGCGGCCATCGAGCTCGCGAACTTTGTCAAGATCGTCACGGTCGAGATAAATGCTGATCAGAGAACGCCAGGCTTCAGGATCATCCGGGTAACCTTCGATGACCATTTCAAAAAACCTGACCGCCTGGTCGGTTTCAAGAATATCCCAGTTCCGGTAACCCGCTGCCAGCAGAAACTTCTTTCTCTTCT
>CAZPCO010000644.1:0-1960 GCA_964585025.1 uncultured bacterium
TCGGTACTCTTATCGCCTCGGGTGTTCCGATTCTGCAGGCTCTTGAAGTTACCTCCCAGACAGCCGGTAACGTCGTTATCGCCGAAGCAGTCGATAAAACCCGTATATCGATCCGTGAAGGCGAATCGATCGCTGACCCGCTGAAGAACTCCGGGGTTTTCCCGCCGATGGTCGTTCAAATGATCGCGGTTGGTGAAGAAACAGGCGAACTCGACAAAATGCTTTCGAAAATCGCCGACTTCTACGATCAGGAAGTCGACACAGCCGTTAAAGGTCTGACCTCGATCATCGAACCGATCGTTATCGTGTTCATGGGCGTGGTAATCGGCGGTATCGTTCTCGCAGTATTCATGCCGATGCTCAAACTGGTTAACGCCTCGTGATCTGACAATGAATCAAAAAAGCCACCCGCCAGCGGGTGGCTTTTTTTTGCCATGACTAATGGTGAAACCCTGAATATATCTCTCTGTTACCACAAACGACTGCTTCGTCGCATCGCTCCTTGCAGTGACAGATTTTCGAGATACCCTCTCTCAACTAGCACGCCGGCAAATTATTGCAGATATTTGTCCAGATAGTCGACACAAGAATTAAAGTGCAAGCTCGTACAGAAAACCGGCCGACTCAGACGAGTCGGCCGGTTTAAATTATTAGACTGCCGGTCAGATTTTATCGAGCGCCTGCCAGAGATCTTTCTTCAGGTCGTTGTAATCTTCGCAACCGACCGAGAACCTTATCAGACCATCAGAGATATCTGCTTCAGCTCGGGCTTTTGGCCCCATACTGGCATGAGTCATACTTGCCGGATGTTGAATAAGGCTTTCAATACCGCCCAGTGAAACAGCAAGAGTGCTGAGATGAACTGAATCCATTACGGTTTTGCCGGCCTGAATCCCGCCTTTGACTTCGAATGAAATCATGGCACCCGGCCCGGACATCTGTTTTTTGGCCAGCTCATACTGCGGGTGTGAACGCAGGCCAGGATATTTAACCCAGGAAACTTTCGGGTGCTTTTCGAGTTCTTCCGCCAGTTTAATGGCATTTTCCTGGGCGGCTTTAACTCGCAACGCCAGAGTCTTAACGCCTCTGAGCACAAGCCATGCCTGATGAGGATCGATCGTTCCACCCCACTGACACAGCACACCATGCATCTGCTTCAGCAATTCCTGCTTTTTAGTGACCAGAATACCGGCAACGACATCACTATGGCCGTTGAGAAATTTGGTCATACTGTGCAGAACAACGTCAGCGCCCAACTGCAGAGGTTTCTGCAACATCGGACTGCAGAAGGTATTATCGACCACAAGCAGAGCACCGGCATCATGAGCGATTTTGGCGCAGGCTTCGATGTCAGTGATACTGAGAGTCGGATTGGCAGGAGTTTCTACATAAACCATAGCCGTATTTGGCCGCAGAGCTTTTTTGACATTGGCCGGGTCAGAACTGTCGACAAAGGTCGATTCGACGCCAAAACGCACCAGTTCTTTTTCGAGGATCGTTCTGGTCGGGCCATAGACCGAACCGGTTGACACAATATGCTTTCCTGAGCCGAGAAAAGTCATAAAAACGGTAGAGATCGCCGCCATGCCTGTGGCGGTGGCAAGCGCGAATTTGCCACCTTCGAGTTCGGCAACACAATTTTCAAGAGCCGCAGTAGTCGGATTGCCAATGCGGGTATATTTATAACCGGCATCTTTGCCGGAAAACCTGGCCGCACCCTGGTCGGCATCTTCAAAAGCAAAAGTCGACGACTGGTAAATCGGCACGCTCACACCGCCAAAAAGTTTGTCAGGAGCCTGACCGGCGTGAATACAGGCGGTATCGAACTTTACATCTGAGTGTTTCATGTGCAATTGTTCCTTTCCCTTGTGCAGATCAATGTGCTGCCATATTATGCCTGTTTTTCAGCTTTGTCCAGCAAAGAAATCAATTTTGTAAGATTAAATATCACAATAGAAAA
>CAZPCO010000645.1:0-1952 GCA_964585025.1 uncultured bacterium
TAGTATGACTATTCTATTTAGTGCCGGCCGAGCAGCCTGTATGCTCCTGGCAAACATTCTGTCACTGCGAGGAGTGCTGCGCCGCAGAACGACGAAGCAGTCTCGACCTTGACGGAGATTGCAGGGCAGGCAGAATTATTGTGCCGATGGTTAAGAATTGTCTGAAGGTGGTCGATAGGGCGGGTAAGTCGGAGGCTTTTTATGAAATACTTCAGATTAACATCCCGTCTTCTCTACGTGGCCCTCTGCGTCATGGTCATCGTGGCCGTCGCGGGCTGCACAAGTTCAAATTCGGTTTCATCGTTGAATGCGACGGCCGCCGATACTGAAGTCGATGCCGAAGCATCGATCACCAAAGGTACCGCCAGTTCGACCACCACAATTACCCTCGCTCCGGTCGTCAATATTTATGCCTCGAAAACCACCGTTGGCCCTCAGGCTGAAATCGAACTTCGCGCCGAAGCCGTCGACCCCGCCGGCGGTCAGGTAGAAATTGCCTGGGAAGCGAAAACTGGAACTTTTGTAAGAGCCAGTGGCAGTAACGCTATCTGGCAGGCCCCGCTCGAGAGCTCTTCGAACAAGATTGCCTGCATCGCCACCGATGTCAGGGGAAAATCAACCCGCGCCGAGATTGCCGTTGAAGTTATCGGTAACGCTGTTTACCGCCTGGTATTGACTGCCGACCGCTCTTCGATTGTCACCAGCAGAGTCTCTGCCGATGCGGGCTCTCTGTTTGTTCCAATTGCCGGTGCCCGTGTCGAAATTGCCGGTTTCGGTTCTTCCGGGGTTACAGATGCTTCCGGTATGGTTGAATTCAATCTCGATCAGGGCGACAACGTTGCGTCGAGCGCCCAGGTCAGTGTTTCCTACTACGACTGGGAAGCCGCCTTCGTCGCTTCGCTTGCCGCACCCGAAGGCACCCGTATCGTCGACAACCTCACTTTTTACCCCGGCTATGACAGCGTTTCGGTTGCAGTTGGCCGCGGCGATTCATTTCTGCTCAAACGCGGCATGATCGAAGTCACCGCTCTTGAAAACAGTGCCGGGGTCATCAAACCCGTCGCCGAAGTAACTGTTGATGCAGGAGCACGCCAGGCTGTTTCCGCTCAGACCGACGGCCGCGCGCTCGTCTCTTCGACCAGTGCAGGAAACAGCGATGTCAGCCTGCGCCTCTACCGCTCCGGATACCAGACAATCGAAGGTTATTCCGTGCCCGTAGCTATCGATGGCGTAACTCTCGTCAGAGCACGTCTGGCCCGCACCGGCACCATCGCCGATTCACAGGCAATCATTTCGTATGTCAAACCTTTCAGCGGTCAGACGGCTTTTCCGATTGCCGGCCCGTTCGTCATTGGCTTCGGTCAGCCCATGGAAAAAAGCTCCATTTTCGACAACGTCAACCTGATGATCGAAAACAAAGCCACCGGTACGCTGGTAAGTCTCACCGGCCCGGATATTCTTCGCCGGTTTACCATCGAATGGGAAGGTGACACTGTTCTCAAACTTTATCCAACCAGCAGACTGCGCCCTGATACCAGATACAGCCTGTTGATCAGCCGCTGGGAAGCACATGCTGCCGACAGCCGCCTGCTGAAGAGTTATGCCGGTATGTATGGCGAATTTACCACCGACGTCGATCCGACGCCTGCGATTGTGTCGACGAGTCCGACCAATGGTGCTACCGGTGTTGGCCGCAGTGGCCCGTTCACCATCACTTTCGATCGCAGCATGAAGCCGGATTCACTCTATTCCGGTCTCGAAATCGAGATTACCAGTCTCGAGTCCGGCACCCGCCTGGTTGTTGACGGTTCTGGCATCAAAAGCCACTTTGCCGTCACCTGGAAAAACGGCAACCGCCAGCTCGAACTTGTCCCATACCGCATGTTGCGGGCCAATTCTTCGTATCTGATCCGTCTGAATAAATGTGGCCTGGTTTCAGAAACCGGTAAGGG
>CAZPCO010000646.1:0-1951 GCA_964585025.1 uncultured bacterium
GTATCGATACTGTCCGGGGGTGAAAAGAGCCGGGTGATGCTGGCGTGCCTGCTGGCGCAGCCGGTCAATTTTCTCATTCTCGACGAACCGACAAACCATCTCGATATCACCAGTCGCGAGGTGCTGCTCGAAGCACTGCAGGAATTCGAGGGCACGGTTATGATAGTCAGCCACGACAGATATTTTCTGAAACATCTGGTTAATCGCGTATTCGAAGTCGACCACGGTGCCCTGCATATTTATGACGGCGATTACGACTACTATGTCGAAAAGTCTGCTCAGCTGCATGGCCGCGTGGTCAACTGATCAGCCTTAACCCGATCCAAGTTTTCAGAGTGAACAACTTAGGCAATGGAAGGCGGATTCTATTCCAGATTTTCTGGAATGATGCAAAGGTTTAATTCTTTGCATAAAGAGCCGGGATTTGCATCTGCAGAGCAATCTGCCGGATCTGCTAAGAGGTCAGCCGGCGATTTCGTGGCGCAGCAGGGCTTCAAACCGCGCAAACCAATCTTCAAGGTCGGGATTGCGCGGCTTACCTTCTTTGACCGCCGCGATGTAACATTCACGGGCCTGATCGATGGCCAGAAGAAAGTTATCAGGGAACCCACGGGCAGGAATCTCAGGAAGTGTGGCTGTTGCCTCCTGGGTTGCCGAAGGCTCGAGGTGGCCTGGACTTCTGCCGCGGTTATCTGGAGCGGCTGTTGTTTCGTGGCGCTGTGGAGTCTGAATACGCTCTTCATGGACCGGTTTTTCTGTCTGGAGCTGCTCCGGGACATTTGTCTGCAGCCCGCTTTTCTGCATCAGATCGTTGGCCATGTAGGCCATTTCATCTGCCTGGTTGGAGCTGTCTATCAAAGAATAAACAATTATCGGTTCTTCGCGGCCTTTAATATGCTTTGCCCCGAGATTTTCGACCGGAAGCCTGTTTTCCAGCATCTGCATCGTCGATTCGGTGATGTAGATACGGCCTGGTTTGGCGATCGATTCCATGCGGGCGGCAATGTTGACCGCATCGCCGAAGACGTCTTCGTTTTTGATAAATACAGTGCCGGTGTTGATGCCTATTCTGATGAATATTTTGTCTTCGTTCTGGCGGTTGAAATCAAAGAGAATGGTTTGCATTTCGATGGCGGCTGAGCAGGCTTTAAACGGGTCGTCGAACCTCACCATCAGCGCATCACCGATTTTTTTGATCAGAAAGCCGCCAGACTGTTTTATCACCGGCATCAGCATTTTATCATGCACTGCCAGCATGGTCATGGTGTCGAGCAGCATTTTCTGTGACGCCTGGGTCGAAAATCCGACGATATCAGTGAACATAACTGTCTTTTCAAAAGAAAACTTTTTCAGCAGCTGCTCGTCGAAACGGTCACCCTTATTGCCCGAGGCAAAACGCCGGGCCAGAAGAAGTTCGACGTTGGCATCGGAAAATTTTTCAAGTTCCATTTTCTGCAGGCGTGATTTGCGGAAATGGTATTCGCTGGCAATGATGGCATGTGCCTTAAAGAGCATGTCCAGCTTTTTCAGTTCTTTGTCGAAGTCACGATCGATGAATTCTTCAGTGGCTTCGATAGCCTCGATGCTGCTTTCCTGAAGCCAGGAAAGAGCGTCGTCGGCATCAGTTTGCACCATCTGTGGCAGCTTGATGAAATCCTGATGGGTTTCAATCTCGATGCTCGTCAGCAGGCCGTCTTTGATAGTTCGCACTGCTGCTATGTTCTGCAGATTGAACACCAGAACCGCAGCCTGGGAAGTGCCGATTTCATCGCGAAGAAAAAGCATGCAGCGCTTCTGGGTGATCAGAATCAGCATATATGCAGGTCGGCCCAGCAGGCGGAACATGGCACCGAGTGAAGGATCGATCTGAGAAGGTTTCAGAATTCTGGAAAGGTTGACCACCATTGTTGCGGAATTGCTGTCTAGCGATCTCTGGCAATCGCGGAATGGT
>CAZPCO010000647.1:0-1951 GCA_964585025.1 uncultured bacterium
CGGATCGCTTTCGATATCGCTGCGTCCGGATTTCCGTCGCTGACAATTTTTGATACTGCGCTTACCGACATCCTTGATGTCGATGGCTTTGCCCTGAAACTGCGGATCTGGAAGGTTGCGGAAAAAGTTGCTGTAATCCTTGATGACGCCGCTTAAAACTGACTGGACGTCGCGCAGCTGTTCCTTTATCCGCTTGGTGACTTCTTTTTGCAGATCGGGGTCGTCGATGAGAGTCATATGAGCCTGAAAGATATTCGATATTTCCAGACTGCTTTTGATCTGTGGCAGTTCGAGAAGCTGATTGATTTCGCTGCGAGATAATTCGAGGGCTGATTTGAAACGTTCGATCTCGAAATCGACTTCAGGCCCGGATATTGTACTGCCTTCAATATTCTCAAGCTGGACATGCCTGAGACAGTAGATTTTTCCGAGGGCGTACCCCGGTGAGATAGCCAGCCCTTTCAGCATAAAAAACCTTGAAAACAGAATTGGAACATCCTATCATGACTTGGTATCAGCCGCAAGTAATTTCGTTTTTATAACCTGATTTGCAGCATGTTTGAAACAGTGGAGGTACCATGCAGATTCTTCTTTGTAACGACGATGGCATCAGTGCACCCGGTATTGTGGCGCTGGCCGAAGCCTTGAGCACTCTGGGCAAAGTGACTGTGGTAGCTCCGGATGTCGAACGAAGCGCAGCAAGCAATTCGATAACTCTTTCGCATCCGTTACGGGTTAAAGAAATTCAATTTCCCGTTTCTGTAGACAAGGCATTCGCGGTTTCAGGCACGCCGGCTGACTGTGCCAAGATCGCTCTTGCCAACCTTCTGGGTTGCCGGCCTGATGTTGTCGTTTCCGGCATTAATCGCGGTCCAAACATGTGCGTCGATATTTTTTATTCTGGCACGGTTGCCGCCGCTTTTGAAGGTGCCTTCAAGGGAATTACCTCATTTGCGGTTTCTCTCGATTCTTATAAAGCTGACGCTGACTACTCGGTTGCCGCAGAATGGGGTGCCAGATGTGTTAAACAGTTTTTTGCCATCGGCGCGCCAGCCGCAAAAGTATACAACATCAATGTCCCGGATTTGCCCACCGAACGGATTTCCGGTATCAGGCTGACCCGGGCCGGTCATATCGATTATCGTGAAATCTACGATCACCGTGTCGATCCTAACGGGCGTTCCTACTACTGGATACAGGGCTGGCCTGAAATCCGCGATGACAGCCCGGAATGCGATATTGTGGCGGTGAAAAACGGATTTGTCTCGGTTACACCCCTTCAGGCTGATTTAACCGATTTTTTGGTCATGAACGAATTGAAAAAGCAGCTTGGGCAGGCCTGATGCCGGTGCCGCAATCAACAGATCTGGCGATCCACCTCAAAAATATCGGTTTTTTCAGGAATCATCTACTCAGATGGGTTGAAGAGACCGGATCGACCAATGATGATCTGAAACGTGACTGGCTCAACAAAACTTTTCAGCCGCAACTTCTGGTCGCAGACAGTCAGACGGCTGGTCGAGGCCAGTTTCAGCGGCGTTGGCTCAGCGAACGGTCGCAGTGTCTGATGTTCTCGTTTTCACATGAAATTGCTTCTGGCGGTTTTCCCCCATCTATCGTCGCTGGCCTAGCTCTTTTCAAGGCGATCGAGATGTTGTGTGGCCGAGCTCCCGATAATCTATGGCTGAAGTGGCCGAATGATCTGTGGTTTGGCAGTGGCAAGCTTGCCGGCATCCTGACCGAATCATGTTTGAGTGGCCCGCTGCTGAGAGTTGTAACCGGTGTCGGCATCAATCTTGCCCCGTTGAAAAGCGATAACATCATGTCGGCCTGCATTGGTGATTTTGCGGCAAACCCAGGCCCGGAAAGGCTTCTCGGGCTTTTTTGCCTTGCTTATGATGAAATCGCAGAACTGCCGTTGCCCCTGCAGGCAAAGCTCCTCCGGGTCATC
>CAZPCO010000648.1:0-1921 GCA_964585025.1 uncultured bacterium
GTCGGCCACAATTATACCGAAGGTAAAGTTATGGTTGATTTTTCACGACGTGCAGAATTTGATCGCTCGGCCCATACCGGTGCCGGTGTCTTCTCTGCCGATGATTACAGCCGGTCTGATCTTGCGGTGCGCTATCGGTTGAGCAGCAGATTCAGCACTTATCTGAAAATAAAAGATCTGTATGATGAAGCCAAAAGCTTGCGTTATGACGTTCCCGAAGAAGGCAGAGTATCACTCGCCGGTGTCGAAGCACATTTCTGAGATAAACCAGGAGGCATCAAAATGGAAAAAATATTCCTGATCGATTTGTTTGTAAGCGGTGGTCCGGTAATGATACCGATAGCCCTCTGCTCTATCTTTGCCCTCGCAATTGTTTTCGAACGCGCCCGCTTCTATATGCGCAATCCCAACAACGGCCAGGCGCTGATGAAAAAGGTCAGAGGCGCGCTCGCAACCCGCAATTTCTTCGAAGCGATGAAAATCTGCCGGGCCGAAAGCACCCCGATTGCCAGCATCATTGCCGCAGGCCTCGATAATGCTGATCTCGGCCGCGAACACATGCTCGATGTTATGCGTCAGGAAGCCATGGTACAGGTAAAGAAGTTTGAAAGACATCTGAACAAGCTTTCCACTATTGCCAGTATTACCCCGATGCTCGGGCTGACCGGCACCGTTACTGGCATGATCTCGGCCTTCAGCGTGATTTCATCGGTGGGTATCGGCGATCCGACCGCCCTTGCCGGTGGTATTTCTGAAGCCCTCTATACTACTGCCGCAGGTCTTCTGGTTGGCATTCCAGCTCTCGTCGCCTACAACTGGTGCGAAGCCCGCAATGCCGAATTTGTCGAACAGGTCGAAATGCACTCTCTCGATCTTGCCAACCAGATAGCTGCCATGGAGGTTGGTCTTGAAAAAGCTGCTGCCTGAAAAACGCAAACTGAGACCTCAGATTGTCGTAACCAATCTGATCGATATCATTCTGATGCTCGTGTTCTTTTTCATGATCACCAGCTCATTCGCCCGCAACCAGGAGAAGTTGCCGGTGAACGTGCCGAAGGCATCGAGCGCCACCACGATGGAAATCGACAACATGACTGTGCAGATTGCCAAAAACGGGCACCTGTTCGTGTCGGGTAAACAGATCGAAATGACTGCTCTGACTGAACAGATTAAAACCTGGACTCAGAATTCACCGGATCGCCCGATCCTGGTCGAAGCTGACCAGGACGCTAATTATGGCCGCATCGTGTTTGTTCTCGACGCCATCAGAAACGCGGGTGCCGTTAATATCGGCCTCGCCACCAGACCAGAAGTAAAATGAAAATTCTGAAAAAACTCAAAGCCGAAAAAGTCGAAGGAATGGAAGAGCTTCAGCTCTCCGTTCTTGTGCATCTCTCAATCCTGCTGGCTCTTTCAGCATTCTTCGCCTGGCGCTCAGTCTGTGCCGAACCGCTGAAAAAGCCGGTCGTTCCGATCAAGCTGATCGCTCCGGTCGACAGACCCCGCATCGGTTCAGGCCATGTTCAGAAAAAGGAAATTGGTGCGAAAAAATCGGCCGGCAATGAGAACAGAGTTAACAAGTCAAAAAAGAAAAACACCGTCAAAAAAGATATCAAGCCCAAATCTGCGACCAAACCTGTTGCTGACAGCCCAAAGCCGGCAGCACCAGAAACGGCTAAATCAGCACCAGCCACTGCTCAGGTCAATGAAAGCCCGATTGTTTCAGAAACACCGGTGGTAACTACCAAACCATCAGTCGTTCAGGAAACCAGCGAAGCTAACGCTCCAGTCAGACCAAGCCATACCAACCCCTCGTTCGAAACTCTCAGCAATATGGCCCTGGAAAAAAGCAGTTCAAGCGAACCGACCCCTGAACTTGCTGGACCAATGATGAGCGGCCAGCCTGACATGCTGACCCCGG
>CAZPCO010000649.1:0-1918 GCA_964585025.1 uncultured bacterium
AAAGGGTTGCGTAGGTGCCTGACCTGAATGAGCCGCAATCGACGCAGAATTCATTGGTAAAAGTGCGGCCAAAATTGACTGACCCGCCGATGGCCGGCACGAAAAAGGCGATTATCAATAGCACGATCAGGAGGTCTGAAAAAAAGAAAAGAATGATAACCGATTTTTTCATGCTGTGTTTCCTGGGGTGGCGGTACTTTTATTACGTAGACAACTCCATGGTATATTAAACTAAACGGCGGTAGATTTCAATATCCTCTATCCATTGTCGCAGGCTTCTGTACGGTTATTGATTTTTGCGGGCTTCGTGGGTATTCTACCTGTATAATTTCATCAGACTCGATTCGAAACGTTCAATCAAGGAGTTCGTAATGAATAAGAGAATTCTGCTGGCAGGGCTTCTGGGGGTTGCTTTTACATATAATTGCCCCACTATCGGTGCCCAGACTTTGCACCAGTCGTCTGAAGGCTCTGCCGTTGCTTCAGCATCTATAAACACTTCGAAGGCATCTGAACCAGCAGGAAAAGATGAAAGCCGTGAACCTTCCGATACCTTCAAACTTCAGCTCGATGGCCAGGAATACCGTATAGTTGCCGACCAACCTGTCGATGTCACCTGCAAAGGCGAAAAACTCAAGGCTCTTCTTTCTGTAGAACCTTACAAAACCTTCAACTATGGCGGCATAGAACTGAAATATCCACGTCACTTCACTTTTGAGGCCGACCTGAATGATAAGGACGTCAGCCTGTGGAATCTTTCCGGCAGCCAGTTTGTGCTGATGATCCAGAAATATCCGGCCGAAATGGATCACAAAATTATGGCCGGCATGCTTCTGCCACGTTTCGGCGAGAAGAATTCAGGTGTCGAGCCCTGCAGTATTGAACTTAATGGCGGCAAGTCAGAAGGAACCAGGCTGATGACGACCATTGGCGACAGCACTATCACCCAGGAAATTTTTTCCTTCAAGGTTGAAGGTGGTTCTTTGCTGTTGATTCTTCAGGATACGATTGGCCAGAAGGGTGAAACATCAGAAGAAGGCCGCAAATTTAGAGAACTGCTGAAAAATACCTTTAAGATCAACCCGGCCGGGTGATATGTTTCTGATCGACAACATTTCTGTCGCCGGAGATTGTTTTTAACTGCCTGCATGAAACTCCTGCCGACAGGCCAGGCGTTTGAACCGGCTTTATTTTGTCTTTGCAGGATTTAATAATGAACGAAGAAAGTATCAAAGGCTGTATTCTTGGCACCGCAGTCGGTGATGCTCTTGGTCTGCCTTATGAGGGCCTGACCCCGCAACGTGCTCAGCGCCTGCTTGGGCCGGCCGACCGCTATCGCTTCATTTTCGGCCACGGCATGGTTTCTGACGACACCGAGCATACCTGCATGGTTGCTCAATCCCTTATCGACGGTAATGGCGATGTCGACAGATTTGCCAGGTCATTTGCCTGGCGTCTGCGTTTCTGGCTGCCTGGTCTGCCGGCAGGTGTCGGTTTCGCAACCCTCCGGGCTGTCTGTAAGCTCTGGCTGGGCTTCAATCATCGTAGCAGCGGCGTTTTTTCCGCCGGAAACGGGCCGGCAATGCGTGCGGCCATTTTTGGTGCAGTCTTTGATGACTATGTGACCATCAGGTCGCATGTAACTGCTGCAACCCTGATGACTCATACTGACCCAAAAGCTCTGTATGGCGCTTTGGCAGTTGCTTTGGCTGCCAGCATGGCCAGGCGTCATCAGCGTGTGGAACCGGATGCCTATCTGACCGAAATCAAAATCATGCTGGAAGCAAAGGGCGAAGAGCTGGTTTCGCTTTTGGAGTCAGCTGGGGCATCTGTGGCACGCGGTGAAACAACCCGGCAATTTGCCGCTGCTATGGGCCTGGAAAAAGGCGTAAGTGGTTATGTCTACCATACTGTCCCG
>CAZPCO010000650.1:0-1915 GCA_964585025.1 uncultured bacterium
ATTGTAGACGACGGTTCAGAAGAAGATATAAACAAAGTAACCAGGCAATTTGCCGGACGAATTCAACTTAAATTCAAGCGCCTTGCATGTAACGGTGGGCCGGGTGCAGCAAGAAACGCAGGTTTGGCCGAGGCACGCGGCAACATTCTTCTTTTTACTGATTCAGACTGTGTTCCGGCGCCTGATTGGCTTGAAAAGATGCTGCGTCCTTTCGATAATCCACTGGTAACAGGCGTTAAAGGCGTTTATACAAGCGTTCAAATTGATCTCTGGGCCAGAATGGCCCAGCTCGAATTCGAAGAACGCTATGAGAAGCTGGCCGGCTATGAAGAAATCGATTTTATCGATACATATTCTGCTGCCTACAGAAAAGATGCTTTTTCGGCTGCCGGCGGTTTCAGGGTTGAGTTCAGGCAGAATGAGGATGTCGATCTGGCTTTCAGAATGAAGAAAGCCGGTGCAAAGTTTGTTTTTGCCCCTGATGCATGCGTTGGCCATACGCATCGGGAGGGATGGTTCGCTTATGCCAGACTCAAATACCAGCGCGGTTTCTGGCGCATGCTTATTTACAGACAGCACCCGGAGAAAGCCGGCAGCGACACTTATACGCCACTGTCGCTGAAGGTGCAGTTGCTGTTGCTCGTTGCCCTGCCTTTCATTATGATTTCCAAAGGTGCACGTTTTATCTGGAAATCTTGCTGGCTGGTGTCATGTCTGCCTCTCGTTCGAGTCGCTTTGCCTGAAAGACCGTTACTAGCCCTTTTTGTGCCGTTTTTTTGTATGGTGCGGGGTGCTGCACTGCTTATCGGAATGGTTGACGGTTTAATAGCTCTGCTCAATAAAGAGGATTCCCGGGCATAAAAAAGACCCGACCAGGAGTCGGGTCTTTCGAACCTGCTTTTCAGGCTGTTTTTGTCTTAACTTCTGCAGTATCTTTGGGTATTATGGTTTTGCAGAAGTTACGGACATCGGTTTTGCCAACCGTGAATTCCATTGCGTAAATATCGGTGTTCTTGTCGTCTTGAACGTTGATTGTCAGCTTGTCGCCTGGTTTGACGGCAGGAACGTTATCAGCAGCCATCTGGGAGGCGTTAAGAACGAAACTGATCTGTTCTTCGTTTTCCGGGTTCAGGTGCCCGACTGCTTCAAGACCATTCGTTGCATTGCGCAAAGTAGCCCGGTATGAACTGCCGTTGCCGATAAGATCAGCCATCTGTTTGGAAGAGAGATGAACAAGGAAAAACTTGGTGCAGGTTGCCAGGTCATCGACGTGGTGCAACTGCAGGTCAAGATCGACCTGGCAATGATTGGCCTGAATTTCATCCTTTTCGAGATAATGAGGTGCGAACCTGATGATGTTCGAGCTCTTGACATCGAAGATCTGGAAAAGCAGAATATCCTGACTGGCAAGAAGGCCAAGAGGAGAACAGTCGATATCGATTGAACCTGATTCAATCTGGGCCATACTTATGGCCTTCTGCATCAATCTGGCGGTTCTGACATTTTTGACTTCAAGAATAGCTTCTTCAGGAATCACATGCTTATGCTCGCCAGCCGAAAACTTGACCGTAACATTCAGACCGCGGGTAAGCATACTGGTGTCGGGATGATCTTCTTCAAGGTGGGTTTTGGCCATCTGATTGATTTCATCTTTCTGAATCAGTTCAAATTTGATGGCGGCCACCTGGTAGCCCGGGTTGATTTCAAGGGCTCGACGCAGGTGAATAAGGGCGAGTTCCGTTTTTCCGGCAAGGTGATAGAAAATAGCCAGCTTGGTATGAAGATCGGGAAATTCCGGATTCGTGTTGACGAACCCCTCGTGGAGATCGATGACCGATTCAAGTTTGCGCATGTATCCTGATAATTCAAACAGCTTGGTTCTCAGGCCTGGATATGATGGATACAGATTGGAAGC
>CAZPCO010000651.1:0-1900 GCA_964585025.1 uncultured bacterium
AAACCGTTCTAGAAAAAGGTAATATTTTTTACCAGGGAAAATTTCAGGAACTTGAGAAGCTGGTCATCGAAAAGGGCAAAATAACTGAGATTATTCTTGCTTCTTCAAAGGCAAAAAAGGGAAAAGCAGTTCCCGCCACGAAAAAGAAACCTGAAGTTGCCGGCAAAACCATTGACTGCAGCGACAAATATATCCTTCCAGGTTTTATCGATGCCCATACTCATATCAGTCTCGAAGAAGAAGGCGTCGGCTGGTACGATGCAGATTTTAACGAATCATACGGTCTTGCGACTCCCCAGGTAAGAGCTTTCGATGCTCTCAAGATGCGTGACCGGGCTTTCAAAGATGCGCTCACCGGCGGGGTAACTACCGCCATGATTACCCCTGGTTCAGCGAACCCGATCGGCGGCCAGTGCTGCATCGTCAAGATGGTCGGCAACATCGCGGAAGAAGCGGTGATCAAAGAAAGTTCCGGAATGAAATTTGCATTTGGCGAAAATCCGAAACGTGTCTACGGCGAACAGAAAAAATTCCCCAGCACCCGCATGGGTACTGCTGCCGTGATTCGTGAATGGCTCATGAAAGCCCAGGATTATCTCAAGCGCAAAAAAACCAAAGAATTCAAAGAACGTGAAATTCGCCTCGAAGCAATGATTCCGCTTATCGAAGGCAAGATTCAGGCCCGTGCGCATGCACACCAGGCCGATGATATCATTACCGCCTACCGCATTGCTCAGGAATTCAATCTCGACCTGGTTTTCGATCACTGCACAGAAGGGCACCTCATTGCCAAAGAACTGGGCAAATGGAAAGCCCGCGCCGTAGTTGGACCAACCCTTTCCAGCCGCTCGAAACCCGAGCTGAAGAATAAAACCTTTGATACCGTCGGCATTTTGATGGATGAAGGCTGCGTCGTTGCACTGACTACCGATCACCCGGTCATGCCGATCGAAAGCCTCAGTGTTGCCGCCTCGATGTGCGTCAGACACGGACTCGATGAAGAACGCGCTATCAAAGCCATCACCGAAAACCCTGCCATCATTCTTGGTCTCGACAAACGTCTGGGCAAGCTGGAAGTCGGCTTCGACGCCGACGTCGTCGTCTGGGACGGCCACCCTCTCGATACCAGATCAAAAACCGCGGCGGTGTTCGTAGACGGCAACAAGGTTATCTGATTCAGCACCCCTCTAAATTCGAAAGAGGCTAAAAATGTCTATTATCTTCAATAACGTTCGCATTATCATGAGCGGCAAGTTCTTTCCCGGGCAGAAAGTGCTCGTAGAAAAGGGAAAGATCAATATGGTCGGCTCGAGCATTCATAAGAACGTTGAAAAAACAATCGAATGCAACCAGAAGTATCTGGTGCCCGGGCTGGTAGATGCCCACAGTCATCTGGGCCTGTTCGACAGCTGCTCACCGATGAACGATATCGCTGAACCTTATGCCGAATTAACCCCGCATCTTAGACCACTCGATGGGATAAAAATGCGTGACCGGGGAATGGAAGACGCCAGGCGAGCCGGGATCACAACCTGTATGGTATGCCCCGCCTCCGACTTGCCAATCGCCGGGATCTGCTCGATTCTCAAAACCAACGGTAATTCTGCAGATGTTGGCCTGATTGTAGAACAGGCCGGAGTGTTGATGTCGTTTGGCGAACTGCCCAAGATCAATGCCCGCCATAATGAAAAGACTCCTTCGACAAGAATGGGTCTCACCGCGACTATCCGCGAAGTTCTCATGAAAGCCCAGGATTACTACGCAGCTAAACAGAGCAAAAAGGTAATCAAAGACCGCGAAATCGACATGGAAGCTCTGATTCCACTGATTCGAGGCGAGGTTCCGATGCGTGCCTGCGCCCACCGCGCCGAGGATATCATGGCGGCAATCAGAATAGCTG
>CAZPCO010000652.1:0-1883 GCA_964585025.1 uncultured bacterium
CCCTGGGTGTCTACAACCGTGAGTAGAACCCAGCTCGAGTTTTGTACCGGAGCTGCTGCAAGCAGGATGTTCGATTTCTCAGCCAGCAGGAATTCATGAAAACCGCTTTTGTTGGCTACGATTCTTTCGGCATGATCCTGCAGTTCAGGCTCACGAGAGTTCAGAAAGATACGGCGCTGTGGATCGAGGATATTCTCGACTTCACCATGGGCAAGATAAAACCCATTCTGAGAGTATTCACTGGAAATTACCGAGGTTTTACCGCCTACACTGGTAAGGGCTCCGGGAACATTTTCGAAAAGGCTTTCCAGACTTATTCCCATGACGATCATGCCAATTTTTTTTCTTTGCGAAATGACCGGGCTGAAAAGATAAATCACCCTTTCTTTGTAATCTTCAGCGTTCTGTTGAAAGAATACCGGAGTTCTAAAGATTCCCTCGGTTTCCAGGGTGTCTTTCATCTTGCCATTGATGTATTTGTCGTAAGGAGGTTCTTCACTTCCTGGCTCTCGACCGTTGGTCAGCAGTCGGAACAGCGTATCGCCATCATAATTGAGGACGGCGATGTCAAAGATGTCGTTGGCCTGGCCATCTTCATTGCGGGTGAGCAAACCAGAAACCGGTGCTTTGAGAACCTGCTTCCATTGATCGATCATGGCAGTTTCACCAGGAGCCTGTTCTACCCATGAGAGGAACTGAACTGTCGAATTCAGCCTGGTCAGATATTCAAGGGTCTTTTCATACCCACGCATGGTAGCGTTAATCTTTCCGGCTTCTGCATTGAGAATTGTCAGAATCTGCAGCGGAATTTGACTTTTAACCGCGCTTCTGATTCGTTCTGAGGTGAAGAAAGTCATCCCAAGAAGAATCATAGAAACCAGCACCATGGTAAAAAACAGTCTGGTTTTGATTTTGAGGTTACTGAAAAATTCCACCCTGTCGTTCCTTTATCTGCCGGGTATTATGATTGTCTGGCCTGCTTTTATCATATGCTTGTCAGAGAATCGGTTGGCTTTGCTGATCTGCAAAACCGTAACTCCATGCCGGGCTGCGATACCGGAAAGCGTATCACCCTGTTTAACTTTATAGGTCTTTGACTTTTTTGAAGTCGATTTAGAATTCTTTTTCGATTCGGCAGCTTTTTTGCGTAGAGCGGCCTGTCTGGCCCTTTCTGCAGCAGCAGTCTGGATATATTCGAGGTAACTTGTATCGAGGCCTTCTTCGATATGGCCGAGGAGAAAGTCGCGAACGCCAAAATATAGGCCCTGAGCCAATCTGGTTCTGGCATTGTAATTTTTGAGGATTTCGGCATCCTGCTGGTTCGAAACATAGCCAAATTCAACGAGAATAGAGGGCATCGCCATAGAATGAAGAACCTTGAACCCGGCTCTTTTTACGCCCCGTGATGGCAGTTCTACTACCGAAGCGCTGATCTGAGCTTCGACCTTTTCGGCCAGTTGTCGGCTTCTATTCATAGTAAAAGCCTGCTTTTCAATTATTTCGCGCTTGGTGATAATTGGCGGAGCACTGTTGGACGGGCCAGCAAAATCCACCTGATTTTCAGTTTCTGCGACCAGACGTTCTGCTTCACCAACTGCGCCCTTGGGCGATTCGTAGTATATTTCTGAGCCACGGATGATTTTGCGTGAGTTGTAATTGACATGCAGGCTGACAAAAGCGTCGGCACCAAGTCTCTCGGCAATCTCGCGGCGTCTTTCAAGAGGTATGATATAATCGCCGTTGCGGGTCAAAATTGCCTTAAAGCGCGGGTCTCGATCAAAATAAGCCTTGACGAGCTTTGCCATGGTCATGACATAATTTTTTTCTATAATGCCATTGTGGCGGGTTCCCGGGTCTTCACCACCATGGCCGGAGTCGATTAC
>CAZPCO010000653.1:0-1876 GCA_964585025.1 uncultured bacterium
AGATAAGCGTCTTTGTGAATCCCGATGTCGACAAACGCGCTTTGAGTGCCGGCAACGACATTGGCGACACGGCCTTTGTATATGCAGCCAACGATCTTTTCGCTGTCGGGAATTTCAAACAGCAACTCCATCAGCTTGCCATTTTCAACGATAGCGGCCCTGGATTCGAAAGGGCCGATGTTAACTAAAATTTTTCTGTTCAATCAGCAGAAATCTCCTGTTTCTGAGTAAATTCTTCGAGAGCGATTCTCTCGATAAGTTTGAGGTGCTCTTTTCTTGCTCCGAGATGCCCGGCAAGAGCGGTTACAATTTTGGAAACCGATGGAACATCGGCAAGACCCTGTATGAATGTTGCCGTTAGAATCGGATTTCCATTGCATTCACCTGCATCTGCAGATATTACCGCTTCCTTGAGCAGATAATTTCTGGTCTGACCTTTGCGTTCAATTTCAAAACATGAGGTTGCGTCCAGAAGATAGTTTCTAGCCTGCATGGCGGTTTCACGATCCGAAAAAGTCAGTCGGTAAGTCAGTTTTTCGCCAAAATTGCCGCTCTTTTTTTCGCTGTAAGGCGCGGTCACCCGTAAAACCGACATGCCATGCGGAAACTCGCGCTCGAGAGATTCTCTCAGCCATGCTGTGTCGACCGGCCGGGTAAGGTTCAATACAAAATATTCACAGAAACTCGCGTGTCCAAGCGGTAAAGGTGGCCCGAAACTGATTTTGGGTCTGACATGGCAGCCCTGGGTGACCGCGTAAGGAAGTTGCAGTCTTCGCAGAGCTTTGCAGATGACGTCAATGGTGTCGAGATGGGCTATATATCGGGCCTGACAGGTTTTGCTGTAATCGACTCTGAGTTTGATTTCCTGGCTGCCGTTGTTTTCCTGATTCATGGCTGGCTCCCGACTGCTGCGGCCTGGGCCGCTAGATCATATTCTTTCTCGAGATAGGCGCGTGGCACCTGAAAGTCAATAAAATCCCAGGGAAGAGTTTCTGAGACCGGGCGGGCACGCAGATAGTCGGCGGCCTGAAGTCCGGTGTCGGCAAACGCTTTCTCCCATTTTTCCCGCGAAAAGTGTTCATGCCAGCCGTCGAATTTGCAGCCGTTTCTGAAAGCGGCTTCAATCAAGCCGGCAACCTTTTCATCGCCACGCGACAGAACTGATTCGAGCAGGCACAGGTATTCTTCCCGCCAGGAAACTTTGCTCCCGCTGCGCTCCAATCCTCGGCAGACGATCTGGCGCCGCCGTTTCAGCTCAGACATATCGGCCTGCTCTGCCCACTGAAAGGGCGTGAATGGTTTTGGTACAAAACCTGACAGACTTATGGAAATCTGTTTGCGTGGTTTCGTTGTTCTGCCTATGTCTTCGAGGCGTTTGACCAGGTCTACAATTCCGTACAGGTCATCATCAGTTTCAAATGGCAGGCCCATCATGAAATAGAGTTTTACGGTTCGGTAATCAGAACCGCCAGTGGCTTTCATCACGCTGATAATGTCCTCTTCGGTGACATTCTTGTTGATGACATTGCGCAGTCGCTGCGTACCAGCTTCAGGCGCAAAGGTGAGACCGCCTTTACGAATATGCGGTGTCGAGTCGAGCAGCGCAATGGTATTGTCGTTCATGCGCATTGACGGAATGGAAATGCTCTGTTCGGGGTAAAGCTTGGCCTTGTCCAGGCCGCGAATGAGTTCATCGAGCCGGCAATAGTCGGATGTCGAAAGTGACAGCAGCCCGAGCGACTCTTCTCCTGTGCTGTGCAAAAGTTGTGTGGCGTGCTCGATAAGCTTTTCCACGGGTCTTTCGCGTTTCGGACGATAATAGAATCCGGCATTGCAGAAACGGCAACCTTTCATGCAGCCGCGGAAAATCTCCAAT
>CAZPCO010000654.1:0-1862 GCA_964585025.1 uncultured bacterium
GGGCCAAGAACATGGTAGAAATACGTTTCAAGCTCTTTCCTCCTGGTTACTTATAATACTTATGATACTAAACGAAGCTATTGTTCTTAAGATTATAAGGTTTGGTACACCACCCCGCAATAGTTTTTTCAAAAAAAATCACATTTTTTATCTGCAGTTTGAGAAATCAGCAGAAAGCGGGGTTGTTGCTTTATTTTTATCAGCAGTCCAGGACTGCAGACAGCAGAAAGTTGTTCTGGGGAACGTACCCTTGCCCGCCGTAAAAAAGAGCCAGTGATCTGCTGCGCCGGCTCAAAATGAGCAACAAAGGTCTTTTGTCTTCTTCAGCAAAGCACGGGCAAACCGGGAATCGTTATCGTTCTCCAGGCCTGCGGCGACGGCGGCGACGCGACTTTTTCGTCATAGGCGGCGGTTCCTGCTGTAAAATCGGCAGAAATTCATCGGCGAGCACCCGGGCCTGCCATGAATGCAAAATTTCGCTCTGCTGAAGATCACCGAGGGTTTCGGGTCTGGTACGGGCCAGTTCATAAATTGCATTAGTCGGAGCGAGAACCGAAGCTGGGATCTGCATCTGATTGGCCATATTGTCGCGAATTTCACGAAGCGCTTTAGCGATTTCGCCTTCCCAGGAGTTGAGAAGTTCCTGTTTGTTGCGCGGCTGAAACGGTTTTTCCAGGCCAGTCAATTCAGCTTCCATGCCGGTTCTGATCGCAGCCTGCAATTCCTGTCCATAGCGGTTCAAAAAATCACGGCTGACGGCTTTGATAACTGTGAGACCAGAAATCGTTCGCGGGATCTGCCTGGCAATATCGATCAACGCCTGATTGCTCAGCAGCATGAACGGAGCCCGATCGATACGTCGGGCTATTTCCTCGCGCAGAGTCCAGATTTCACGCAGCACCGCCAGAGAACGCGCCGGCAAGCGGGAAGAGCCTTTTATTCTGAAGGCAAAAGGATCCTGTTCATGAGGTTGAGCTTCTCTGGCCTGACGGGCAATGTTTTCACATTCTTCAAGAACCCATTCATATCTGCCGAGCTCTTTCAGCTCAGCAACCAGATAATCAAAAATCGGAATCAGGCAGACCGCATCGAGCAAACCGTATTCCTTCATGGCTGCAGTCAGAGGCCGTCTAGACCAGTCACAACGCTGCAATCTTTTGTCGAGCGTAAAACCAAGGTATTTTTCTGTCAGAGAACGCAAACCAAGCTCGTGCATACCGATAAACTCCGCTCCCTTGCGGGTATCAAACATCAGCGGAATATAGATCTCAAGGTCGCGTGCCAGCATGGAAATATCATAGTCGCCGCCATGAAAAACCCACATGCAGCTGCTTTCGCGGGCAAACTTCTGAAAAACCGAAAAATCGGTAATACGCTGCGGATCGATGATGGCGGCTTCCCGGCGCGTTGCGATCTGAATCAGATTGACGCGGGAAAAATATCGATAAAACCCGGCAGATTCAATATCTACCGCAATTATATCTTCATCTGCAGCCCGTGAAAAGAAACCGGCCAGTTCCTTTTCTGTTTCTATGACCGTGGCGTTGTCTATAAAGGGTTTAGGGTCAAATTCAAATTTCATCGGCGACCTGTTGCATGAATCTAGTTTAGTAAGACGGCCATCAAATAATTATCATAGTTTTGTATTATTAAGCAGCATTTTTTTCAAATTATTTACCCGACGGGCAAAACTTATTTATGAGTGAGAATGTATCTGCCATCCCAGCCTTCAGGTGGCGGGTTTTCTTTGTATTCATGGCATCTGGAAATATAGGTATGACTGGGGCCGTCATCAGGCCAGCGCTGCAGAACCGATTTAAAGGTGGCTATCGCTTCATCCCATTTTCTTTCAAGATGCAGCT
>CAZPCO010000655.1:0-1842 GCA_964585025.1 uncultured bacterium
CCTTCTGGCCGTAATGCTCGTAGGCATTGAATTCATAGCCGAAATCATCCATTCTGACGGAATGCGGGTTCTGCACCCAATAGTTGAAGCGATTATCGTTAGCTACCGAATCAACCACGGTCTGGCCGCCGTAATAACTGATCTTTCCGGCTGCGGCCCTCTTAGCGCGATATATGGCTTCGACTCCGACAGAAAGACCTTCGTCGATCCACATGGTTTCGAGAAGATCGTCGTAATTGCTGATTCCGGTGCGGGCAACGCCGCCGGGAAAAACTTTAGCGGTGTAATTGATGGCATGCTGCATTTCGTGCGCGATGGTTTCGCGGGTGGCGGCACGCCAGTATTCACCGGTCCATTTAGAACTGCTCGGGCTCCAGAGGCCGATCATATCGCGCTGGTTGCTGTTGGTGGTAGCGCCAGGGGTCATATCTATCGAGTTGAAAAGCCCGGCAAAACCGATTATGGCGTAGACTGGCGAAATGATTATCGAGAGCTTTCCATCCTGGTCGATATCGTAAACAGCACCGTAATTCTGGCTCATAAGCGGGTAGATATAAGTTTCGAATTCATCGGCGAAATGGTCGAGATCGCTCGAGGTCACCATGTAAGTACCGCTGATGGCACTCAACCCACTGTATGATTCCTGGTCGACGAAAATCTTGCAGTGAGCGGTGATTCTTTCGAGTTTGCATGATCTGGTTATATAAGAAAGCCCAGTTGAATTCGAAACCATGCTAACCGGATAGAGAGAGCCGAGAACTTCGTTACTGTGGTCGCTGGCACGCATGGCGGCCCTGAGGTTGCCGCCAGCCCGCCGCATGCTGTCGATGGTATCCTGGCGCAGCTTCTGTTCAAGACGACCTTTAATTGCCGCCATCTGCATCAGATCGGCATTTTCGGCAACCAGCACAGAAGCATGCAGGCTTTCTTCAGGTCGGAAAGAACTGAGAAGAAAAGTTACCGGCAAAAGCTGAAATGCCTGGGCTGTTGAACAAATGTTGGTAAAGGTGAGAATATAATTCACCACAGAACCGCTCTGCACTGGCAATCTTACCGAGACGTTATCGGCCGTAGTGCTGTAGCTGTAAACCGATTGGGCGGTCGAGAGAGTATTGGCAGTATCTGGCGCCTCCTCTCCTGTAAGGGCCCACTGGGCAAATAAATTCAAATCTTCAGTGCCGAGTTTTATAGTACTCCCTGCTTCATAATGTGTTCCTGTTCCATTCGCCTGAGAATTCCAGCCAATGAAAGAAAAACCGGTACGGGCAAGATTTCCTGAATTTGCTGCCAGCACAATGAAAGCACCAGCTTCATAATAATTACCGGCAAATGGCGTTGAACCCATATCATTGCCATTTCCAAAATAAGAAACTTTTACCAGACCGGTTGAAATTTTAATGGTCAGATCGACATAACGGGCAAACATTGAGACTGCGTCGCTATAGGCAGACTCCACGTTCCTGTCCAGACTGGAAATAGCCTCCGTAACCTGAGAGGTTAGCCCGGGCAAAGCCTTTCCGAAGAGAATCGGCGTTTTTACTATCTGCTCTATTACATGTGCAACAAAATCAGACTGCAGTCGTGAGCCTTTCGGGGTAACGTAAAGAGTATTAGGTACACCGGCAACAAGGTCTGCGGCGCCATGAAAATCACTGAAACCAGCAATGTTTCCACCTTCGATGTGTATATCACCGACACAGGTGCCTGCAGGAATGCTGCTGAATGTAACTTCAGCCGTGCCATCTGAGGCTGCCTTGATAGTTTTAACAACCATCGAGACCGGATTACCGGCATTACCGATATTTACCAGTGTGAGCTTGAAAGTCACATCTGGCAAAGTTG
>CAZPCO010000656.1:0-1841 GCA_964585025.1 uncultured bacterium
CGCAGTATTGATTGCTGCCCCTTCCGCCTGGCTGCTTCACCCGAAAGAAGACCTGCTGACCCTCGCCATATTTTTTTTCGCCTGTCTGCTCATTGGTGGCCTTTTTCTGTTCTTTATCGCCTCGCGTTTCTCCCAGACGACCAGCCAGATTCTTCTCGATCTGAACTCAGAATCTGCGATCAAATCCCTCCCCCGACAGCAACTCTATCGGGTTATGCTGGCTTCTCTGGCCAAAAGTCTGCAGACCGGTGAGCCGGAAATCGTATCAGACCCCCTGCTACGCCAGGTGCTGCGGCAAATCGAAGATTCAGCCGATTCAGCATCGACAGCAGAGAAAGCGAAGTGATCTCAGCATTGCCTCTCAAGCCAATCGAAAGGCAAAGACAAAACAGCTCTCTGATCAGCTGGAGACGTTAAAAATGCCTCAGAAAACAGTTTGATGAACTTTAAAGATTTCAAGCAAACAAGAAGGTGCTTTCATGAAACCAGCAACCAAAGTTGGCCTTATCAGGCTTATCGGCATGATCTCCGCTCTACCGGTATTAGGTGCTTCATACTGGCTGGCAATAAATTACGGCTATGATCTGGAGCTGGTGGTCTGCATCGCAGCAGTGACATGGATCGCTGCCCTTTATATTTTCAGTCTTCTGTTACGAGTTACCTGCCACAAATGCGGCGGCACCATGGAAATATGTGAAGGTGATGACAAAATCATCTACGAATGCAGAAAATGCGGCCAGAAAATTGATTCAGGCTATCATTCGGAATATTGACCCAAAGAAGCCGCTTTGCGAGCCTCAAACTTTTTTCTCTTCAGGGCGCTCATTTTCATCTGCCTGTTTTCTACCCGGAAGAATTGGCCCTGAGCCATCCCGGCCGGCCTCATAACTCGGAACAAGTATTTCGACACCTGCTTCATAGAAGGCATCGAGAACGTTTGCCCGCAGTTTTGAGTGTATAACCGGCAATCTTTCAGCATCCCGGGTAAAAGCATGCAGACGGTATGCGACTGCAAGTTCCCCGAAATCACGTTGTGTAATGAAAGGCGCTGGTTTTTCAAGAATACTCTCTGTTTTCGATGCAGCAGCCAACATCAGACGATGTGCCACCCGCCAGTCAATATCATATGCCAGCGTCATGTCAATGCTCATTCCAGCCCCTTCAGTTTCTGCAAGGGTTGAGAGGTTGACGACCGGCTGACCGAGGACCAGGCCGTTTGGAATAGTTATCACCTGATTTTCGACTGTTCGAACACGGGTTACCAGAAGACCGGTCTCAAGTACGATGCCCTCGATATCTCCAATTTTTACCCGGTCACCAGGCCGGCAGGCCCGCATATAGATCAGAGCCACACCGGCCACTACATTGGCTACAGCTGCTGTAGAACCCAGCGAAAGGAGAACGCCGAGAAAAACCGAAACCCCCTGAAAAGCCGGGGAATCGAATCCCGGCAGAAAGGGAGCAGCCAGAACAATGCCCAGCGCAACGATCAGAAAGCTCAACAGTTTGTCAGTCGGGTTGGCCCAGTCTTTATGAAACCCAGGCAGTGACAACCTGCCGCGTTCTACCGCTCCCATGATCAGGTGCATAAGCTTAACCGCATGCAAAGTGATGAATGCAATCAGCACGATTGCAGCCAGTCCGGGAAGCCACGAAACGATAGTGTGCCCAAGCTCGGTAACAGCTCCGAACATCCAGCGCAGACCAGCGGTGGCGAAACCACGGGTCGCCTTGAAAAAACCGGTAACCAGAGTCACATAGCATAAGAAAACGAACAGAATCAGAACACCGCGCAAAAACCGATTGACCAGCAGCAGAAAGTCAGTCAGGTCTACAGCTGA
>CAZPCO010000657.1:0-1833 GCA_964585025.1 uncultured bacterium
AAGCTCTGACCGGCCCTGGAAATGATCGACCGGGCACTATCCCGGAGGCTGGCGACATCCTGGCGCCCGGTGTAATAATTTGCCATCAGGCGCATTTCCCAGGCTTGAATCATGGTATCGACTGAATTCATCAGGCCCGGGTTGCGGTTGAGCAGCAGGCGCAGATCGTCGTAACGCTCTTCTTTGAACAACGCCCGGGCCTGTTTAAAATTCTCTTCAGCATTGAAACCGGACACGGCAATCTGATTCTCTATTTCAGCAAGGCGTTCGACCCAGGAAGCATTGTCTGCTTTGAGAAGCAGAAGTTCTTTGAGAATTGCCCTGATCTGCAGGGCATCCTGTTCCTGTTCAGCCCGGCGCAGATCGCTCTCAAGTTTTCTGATCGCCAGTTTCACTCGCTCTTCGGCCGATTCAATCTTGTTGACGACCCCACGACTGGAGATTTCATCGATCTGCTGAATCGTAACTCTGGCAAAAGCATTGTTGGCATCGAGTTTTTGAATTTCACCACAGAGACGCTTTGCCTCGAGAAAGGTTCGTTCGCGCATTGCCACACCGGCCAGGCCAACCAGGCGCTTGATTTCCGTTGCCCTCGCCAGTCGCTGTTCCGATCGGTCAATACCAGGATATTGAGGATTGAAATTCTTCACCTGCCCGATCAGCTTGCCGGCAAGGTCGAGATCGCCCTGCGCCATGGCAACATCGGCCTGCCCAAGTATTCTGACCGCGTTGGCCCGAGCCAGAATACGCATATCTTCAAGTTTGCTTTGATATTCCTTCGCTGTCTGAGCTGTACCGGCGAGAATTTCAATCAACTGCAGACGGTACAGCACCAGCGTCTTGGAATTCATCTGCTTTTCGAGTTCCTTGAAGCGTCTGACCCAGTCTTCATCGAGCTTAACCGGCATACCGGCAGCAATTTTATCGAGCATTGCCTGCCCGGCCAAAACCAGCTGGTGACTGCCCCCAAAAGCTGCAGCGATATCCAGCAGACGGCGCCAGTCTTCCGCTGACGCAGTTTTAAATTCGCATACCTCGCTCTGCAGATGTAATAGCTCTTGTAACTCAGACTTCTTAAGATCTTTCAACTGTCTGTTGTTAATAAGTAATGAGGTGTCAGAGGCAAGATAACCACGCAAAACGCTCTCTGCCTCAACCACATTAACCCCGCCACGCAAACACAGCCTGAGAAGGGCTTTAGCATCGATTGCCCGCCCACTTTCGACTGCAGTTCTGGCTTCAACCCACAAAGCATCTTCTACAACCGCTTTCTCTGGAGCGGAAACCTTGGCCGCTTTATTAGTGGTTGCGACCGGAGCTTTGGTCTTGTTTTTTGCTGCAGCAGCTGGAGCCGCCCAGAGCATTGCCATTGCGAGCAGCGCAATCAGACTTCGTGCTAACATATTCCTCACCAATTAATCTTTTTTTTACATTTTGCTCTGACTGATAACCATGTTAACATAAAACCAGTGCCAACCATAAACAAAACAACCAGCAAACAGACAAAACAGGTTGGAACAAGCAAAATGCAGGAGAGATAAGGTGAGCACCAAGTTCTCGAGTTTTGATGCCATGACGCGGCAAAACAAGGTTAACGCCCTGATGAACATCAAAAAAAAGGGCAGTAACAGCCAGGTCGATTATTATCTGGTTCTGCACGCCATCCTCGACGAAGACATTCAGGTTGCCATGGCTGCAAAGATGGCATTGACCAACTTCACGTCGCAGAACTGGTATCAGGATTTTGGCAAGGCATCCAGCCCGGAAACCCCAGGAAAAATCGATGCCTTCCTAAGACAGACTATCGGTTTCGGCCCCGAACTGCGTGAAATT
>CAZPCO010000658.1:0-1830 GCA_964585025.1 uncultured bacterium
GCAGGCCCTCGAAGCCCCGCTGATCCCCCACCCCGACTTCAACCGCATGTTCCTCGCCAAAGTAAACCAGCTCGCCGACCACCTGCCAATAAATGCAAAAATTTGACTCTTTAACAACCGGCTTTGCTTACAGATCTGGCCGGCGAACCGTCTCTATTCTGATTTTGCAGAATTGAGTTTCGCATGCAGCTTGTAAGTGGGCAAATTGGATGCTAACTTTAGTTAAACTTGTAATGCAAAATTCAATAACCAGCAGACGTTTTATCTTGAGCCTGATTTTGATTCTGGTTTCTTTTGTGCTGCTGGTTGCAATCGCTTTCAGAAGCCTCAGGTTCCAGCAGGAAATGCTCAGCCAGCAGAACCGCGCTGAAAAACTGAACCGTATCGATCAGATCAGCGAGGAATACTTCAGACAGCTCGAAAACTCGCCATTACCAGCTGAAGCAATTCCGCTGCCGATGAGCAAGCCATCTTTGCCGGTTCTGGCACCACCAGACACTTCGCTTGCCAGAAACGTCTTCATGAAAATTGCCATGGGCGCCGGTTCGAAGCAGGCACTGCTGATTGAAGCCGAGTTGAACTCTTCACCCGACGAACAGGATTTCTGGCGCTACCTGCAGATGAATGAATATGCCGCAGCCGGAAACAGTTTCGAAATGCGCCGCTGCGCTTTTCAGATCCTGAATTCAAACTTCGATTTTCTTCTTGCCAGCGGCCGAACCTTAAAAACCGAAGCAGCCCTGAAAGTAGCCGAAGCCTTTCTGGTAGAGAACAATCCGGAATCATGCCGGCAATGGCTTCTGCGCCTGCGTACCCTGCCTGCGCCGGCGATTATTCCGCAGAATCCGCAGCAGATGCTGAAAGGTGAAATTCCACCTCAACTGCAGAACTGGCTAAACTTTCTGATTCATTGCTATCAGTTTTCTTATGCCGATGCAGCCGAGCCGGGCTGGAAAAAGAACCAGAACGACGAAATGATGATAATCAGGCATGGAGACGCAACAGCTGCCTTCGCTTATGAAACAGTAGTTTCCGGGCTTGCCGCCCTGCTCAGGCAAAGGGGCTTTGCTGAGGCCAGGATTTCCAGAGCCCCAGAAAACGCGGAACTCTCGCACCCATTGAGTCGCTCATATGGCCTCTGGGCAACAATCACTAAGCCAGAAACATCCGCACCATTTCCGGGCGGATTTCTGCTGCTGCTGGCATTGACCTCGACCGGCATTCTTGGCCTTTTCTGGTTCTCACTGCACGAATGGCAGTTCATGCAAAAGGCGGGCCTGCTGGAAGAAGAGGAAAATTTCTTCCGACAGACCGCCCATGACCTCAAAACACCGATTACCAATATCAGCTTTCTCGGCGAAACTCTTGCCCTGAAGCGATACCGCAATGAAGAGCAGCAGAATCGCTATCTCACCCAATTGCAGGTGGAGACTGGCAAAGCCGCCGAACTCTTCGACCGCCTGCTGCTTTCGGTAAGACTGCGGCGTCATTCTGTCAGTGCCGACATCAGAGAAATCTCGCCGGTCGACATGCTCAAAAGCCTGCTGACAAGATTCAAAAACCGCCTCAACGAATGGCAGATCAGCGAAGAATTCACCTACAGTGGGCTGTTGTTCGCTGATCCAGACATGTTTGAAAGAGTAATGATCAATCTGGTCGAAAATGTAATGCGCCACGCGGCTGATGGCAAAACCCTGATTCTGCGCATCTGTAGCCTGCCCGAGCTGCAACCAGGGGAAATCGCCGTTATGATAGGCGACTCCGGCGCTTCTTTTCCGTTCAGCCACGATAAAGGCGATGTAAACCTGCTCGACAACAATCTGCTTTACC
>CAZPCO010000659.1:0-1817 GCA_964585025.1 uncultured bacterium
CTGGTGCCCTGCGCCATGGCCTGGCTCGCGCTCTGGTCAAATTCAACGAAGAATTCCGTTCTCCGCTGAAGAAGAATGGCTACCTGACCCGCGATCCACGCATGAAAGAACGCAAAAAATACGGTCTCAAAAAGGCGAGAAGAAAACCTCAGTTCTCAAAACGCTGATACGACCAGAACACCCCTGCGAGTCAGGGGTGTTTTTTTCTTTAGTTGCAGCCCGCTTTGTGGTAGTAATAATCAGATGAGGTGAAAGTATGAAAGATAAGGAACTGATTGAAAAGGCGATTGCCGCCAGTATGAATGCCTATGCTCCCTATTCTAATTTCAAGGTAGGAGCAGCTTTGCAGCTCAAGAGCGGCGAAATCATTCAGGGTTGCAACGTTGAAAATGCCAGTTTTGGCCTGACAAACTGTGCGGAAAGAACGGCTCTGTTTACCGCTATTGCCCGTGGCGAACGCAATTTCACCAAGCTGGTAGTCTATGTAGACCGCGCTGCCTTTACAGCTCCCTGCGGTGCCTGCCGCCAGGTAATTTCAGAACTGGCCCCCAATATAGAAATAATCATGGCTAACAATGAAGGCAAGGTCAAGCGCACCACCATCAAGGATTTGCTTCCCATGAGCTTTGGCTCAGAAGATCTCGAAAGCTGATCAAAACTTCTATGAGCGACAAAGGCCCTTCGATTCCGCGTCAGCTGATTGCCAGTCCGCTGGCACAGGCATTACTGTTTATTCTGACTGTGGTTTATGTCATTTTTCCTGTTGATGTGATTCCTGACGTTCTACCGGTAATAGGCTGGCTCGATGACCTTGCGGTGTTCATAACTCAGGTTACGGCTTTTGTCATGTATCTACAGGAAAAGCGTCGGCAATTCGCAGCAAAACAACAACAGGGGCAGGGCGAGGGGAGTAACAATGGCCGTTAAAAAAACCAGCATTCGCCAGGAAGTTCAGGCCGTCGGGTTTTATATCGGTGAGGATGAATACGCACTTTATATCAACAAAGTGCGTGAAATCTACCCGATGACCGAAATTCGTAAGATTCCAAAGGCGCCACAATTCGTTGAAGGCGTTATCAACCTGCGCGGTTTTATCATTCCAATCATCGACCTGCGCAAACGCTTTGACATGGCTCCGAATGAAAGCAAAAACACTGCCAAGATTCTCATTGTCGAACTCGAAAAAAACCAGGTCGGCATGATTGTCGACAACGTGTCAGAAGTTATGCGCTTCTATGTTGACGAAATCGAAAAAGCGCCGCCAATGTTTTCTTCAAATATTGATTCCCAGTATATTCAGGGAGTCGCGAAACTCGATGATAAGCTGATAATACTGCTTGATATCGAGAAGCTCCTGTCTTTCGAAGAAAAGACGGTTTTAAAGAGCTTTTCGTAAAATGCACCAGACCTCTATTTCTCGCCAGGGCGGCTGCCTGCGGAATATTTTTATAGGTATCGGCTGCGGATGCGTTTACCCAGTTGCCATGCTTGTTCTGATTGCTGCTTTCGGTTGGTTTTTTCTGTCTGAACCTCTGCAGCTTTTGAGCAGACCGCCACAGCTCCCAGAGTTTGCCGGCCCAGCCCAGGAAGACTTCTGGAAACTTCAGGAAAAGTGTCTTGATGTGGAAAATGTTGCCAGCGCCAGCCTTAATTTGACCCCTTCAGAATTCAATGCGCTGCTCAATGCCTGGCAGATTCCACCGTTAGATGGGTTCTGTATGCAGAAAGCACGATTCGTTCCAGGAAATGAACGTGGCACCTTTTATCTTATCGGCTCTGGGTTTATGATGAGAAGCCTTGTTTTATCGGTCGATATC
>CAZPCO010000660.1:0-1813 GCA_964585025.1 uncultured bacterium
TGCAGAGAAGTTGCTAAAGCCAGGAGGAAGCTTCGTAGCCAAGGTTTTTGAAGGCGCAGAATATCTGCCATTATTGCAGCGAACCCGAAAACTATTCGGATTTGCCAAATCCTTCAATCCTAAGGCTTCATTGACGCGCAGCCGCGAAATTTTTATGGTCGCCCAGGATTTCCGCCCAACCAGATAATTGCAGCAACGGCGCTTTTCAATCTGTTATCAGGCTTCTGGTTGTCTATCTGATTACAGATGCCGATAACATATTCATGCTCAGCAATCTGTCGCATACAGATAATTCCGACCTGCAAAAAAAATGCAGCCATTGTTCACGAAGTAACCCGGTTCCGGCCAGGTTCTGTGGTGGCTGTGGTCGCTCAATGCGCTTTTCCGGGCCAACCATGAACCCAGGCCATAGTCCTGCTGCGGCTATCTCCGAATCATCTCCATCTCCAATTACCCATGAACATCAAAACCCTGCATGCCGAATACGAAAACCATTTTCTTTACGGCGTTTGCTGATTAGAAACCGGGCAATTACTGCCACAATTCTGCTTTTTACCTTGTTTGCACTGTCAGGATTTCTCTATTTCAGCCAACCAGCTCAGAGCAACGAGAATTTAGCTGCCTGGGTCGATTTCAGAGCCTTTCTTGCCCGAAAATTCGACATGCCGCACCCTGAACTGGACAGCATCTTTTTCCAATTGTTTTCTGAAAATCCGGATGAAAAAAGTACAATAGACATCGACCGTGCAACAACTATTGAAGGTTTCCTGCGACAATCTTTTGGACAACCGCAGCTTTCACTGTTTCCGAATCCATTTTTTGAAGCACCTGCCGGTAGCGATCGCACCAGGCTCAACGAAGATGGCCATTATAAAGATGTTTCGCCAACCAGCCCGGTTTATAAAGCCATTGAACCGCTGAGTCGCCTTGGTATCAGATGCGGCAACCAGCAGAACTGCATCCGTCCCTGGGAAAAAATGACCTGGCCGGAATGGCAAAAAACTGTCAGTGACCTGTTCAAAACTCTGACGCTCGACTCGGCCTTTATCGTTGAGCTTTGTTCCGGGCGTGCTGGAGTCATGACCAATCAGGATATCAGAAACTTTCTTGAGCACCTGCGCGAGAAACTGATGATCAAAAGCACTGCGCCGTTGATCTTTGGCCGGGAAAAGTTTTTTCCAAGCAGAATCGAAGCTCTCGGAGCTTTGAGCGCAGTCATCAAAGAACTGAACAGCGCTTCCTGATCATCTGGAGCTGGAAGCAGCAAAATCACCACTACATATTTTGCGATGCGCGCAGAGCCGATAAAAAGGCTTTTCCAGTCTCCGGGAATACCACCCAATTGCTTTGCCGCAGTAACCGGACAATTCTTTCATAGCGAACCCGGCGAAATACTTATCTGACTGATAAAATTAAATTTGCTCGAACGGTCGGCTTCTTCAGCGAAAAGATCTTATGCCTTTGTCACATTTGAATCTGTATTTGTCCGTCATTTCCGGGCAAGCAGGCATCTAACTATAAATAGCCTGGCTTCCTTTTCGCGTGGATGTGCCGATGGTGCTGTACATCATTGATTGCCGGCAGAAACGTATTCATCGAAAACCGGCCTGATTTTTACTGTAAAATTTTCAACCGGTTCCCTGCCGATGTGAATTATTTCATGGGCTTCCATAAAACCTCGCCCAAAGCATGACAATTGATGATAACCAGGTTTTACTGATTTGAAACTGAAATAGCCGTTCGCATCACTGCGCGTGGCACGGGTCCCTATTTTTACCAGAACTGCGGCAACCGGTTGACCGGATTCAGAATG
>CAZPCO010000661.1:0-1806 GCA_964585025.1 uncultured bacterium
AGCATCGTTTACTTCATCAGAACCGTCTTCATTGCCTGATTCAGTTGAATCTGAAGCACCTTCAAGGTCTTTTGAGGTATCAGATTTGGCGGCTTCGGCATCGAGTTTCTGGCTGTAGGCTTCGGCATCCTTTTCGCCCTGTTTCCAGCCGTCTTTGGCTGCCTGGGAGATAGTGCTGAGCATATCACCGAACTTCAGGTCAGAATTTGCTGCAGTCTGGCCGACTTTTTCAATTGCTTTGCCGACGTAATCAAGCGCGGTACCAACTTTAACAAGAACGGCACCGACTTTTTCGAGAGCCTGGCCGATGGCTGCAGTCCAGGGGATGGCTGAGAGAATTTTACCAATTGCCTGCAGAGCCTGCCCTACGGTTTTGAGAAGCTGGCCAATTTTCTGCAACAGCTGACCGGTTTTGATCAATGCTTTCTGAATTCCGGCAGCGACCTTGGTCATTTTATCAAAAGTATTGTCATCACCCTTAACGGTCTCACCAATTCCTTTGATTTCGCCTTTTACATCTTTAACATCACTTTTGACATCGCCAACCTGAGTTCTGGCGCTGCTCAGATTGCTGTTGGCTTCGCGAATTTTGCTTTTCGTACCGCTGCTCATATACCATTTTGTTTTGCCTTCTTTGGTATTCAGCAGTTGCTGGTAGGCATCGTCAGTCTTGACAGAGGCTTCATCAGCGCTCTTTTCAGATTCTTTCATCTCTTCTGGTTTGGCGGTTGCGGTAGCCGTGTCTTCAGCCCAAAGGGCGGCCTGATAAATTACCGGGTTGAAGACCATCATAAAACACAACAGAGCGGCAATGATTGAGTTCAATCTTTTCATAAATTCCTCCTGATGAATACTTTCTAAATAGCTTACGTTACACCTGCATTTTTTGTTGCAGTATATTCTACAATTTTTCGTGCCCGGTTTCATAGCGCCAATATTTGTTATTGATCGAGCTGGTTATAAAGTGGCTGGTAATCGAAGTCGTCAATTCCAATGCCTTGCCAATGCTGTCTTTGCCAAAAATATTTTCGCCTTCATGTACTTTGAAACTGACCCAGAGAACCGGCACCTTTGGGTTCAGCTGATGGGCATAGAGTTTGAATTCTACATTTTCAAAGCCGGAAAATTTCTGAACCCGGTCGCCGGCAGATCGGCGAATCAGAACCTTTTCTGCGGGATCGAATTCGTAGGCGACCTGTTCTACCCTCGGTTTAACTGAGGAGGTACCAAACACAAACTTATAGAAAAGCAGACCGTGCGGATGTATCTGAATCAGGTCGCCTTCGGTTTCAGAAGGCCACGAGGAAGTCACGAACACCTGCTTGCGCACTTTCTGCAGAGTGACATAACCGGCCGTATCGGGGTCTTCGATGCGCGGGCAGGCGCAGGAAAAATCCCGGCGCAGATAGTTGAGAGCCTGCCGGGCTTCCTGCAGGTTCTGAAGATTCACGGTTCCGTACATGTAATGATGCCGGGTATTCGAAAGAAAGCGGTAGATCATGAGAAATACCACCAGAGCGATGACGATACTCACGGTCATTTCTACAAAGGTAAAGGCCCGGCGCTTCGATGCAGCACCCCAGAATGTTCCTTTTAGCTTTATCCAGGCCATTTTCATAATTGCAGATTCTTTTCGTTGAGCAGCAGTACCGACAGCTCAACCTGGCGGGTACGATCGGAAAGGTTCAGATTGGCCGGTCGCTCGGCCTCGTTCCATTTGACTCTGACTGTCAGTTTCTTGAGCAGATTGGTCTGCAGATATGATTCATTGACCTCAGTGACTTCAACTTCGCGAAAGAAAAAGCC
>CAZPCO010000662.1:0-1804 GCA_964585025.1 uncultured bacterium
GACGCTTGGCCCTGTATGGAGCGCCGGGTCGACTACAGCTTCGACCACGGTTAAAAAGAAAAAGCCGGCAGCCGCTACTACGGCGACCAAAAAGAAACCGGCAACCACAAAGCCGGCGGCCAGGCCTGCCGATAAAAAAGAGTCTGCCACTGCAGCTAAACCGGCCACAACTGCAAAAAAGCCGGCTTCAAGCAAGAAGACCAGTGCTTCGACTACCGCGAAGAAGTCTGAAACTGCGACCAAGGCTCTTACTGCTGAACAACAGCAGGTGGTCGGTCACCTGCAGATGCTGCAGGAAGTGTGGCAGCGCCGCATTACCCTTGAATTCCTGGCAGACAAACGCTCTGATAAGCTGTTGAGCGAAATTCTCGCCGATTTCCCGAAGAAGCTGCAGAGCAATTTTGTCAGCAACATCAGGGGCGACTACAAGGCCGAATTCATGGCCAACTATGCCGCCAAGGCTGACGAAGAAACCGATTTCGCCTTTGCCATGTTCAAAGACAATCTGAAGCTTGACGCAGTTCTGGGCTCGGTTATCAAGCAGTGCCCGTCGCCACTTGAACTTGCCTATTTCGACCTGGTCAAGAAGGTCACTACCAGACGCAAATTTCAGGCTGGTAACGAACCTACTGAAGAAATCAAAAAGTATGATGCTTTCTGGCAGACTGTCTACGGCAAGATGCGCGAGAATGCCAACAAAGATCGCTATGACAGCGTCGCCGCTCTCTATAAAGATGTTTCCGCCAAAGATTTTCCAATTCACTGGTATGATGATGCCCAGCATGCCGTAGCCTTCGAAACCGAAGGCCGCAAAACCGGCACCCCTCACAAACAGGGGCGCCGCAAATGGACTGTGCTTGCTTATGTCTGTGCTGATAACGATCTTGAACGCTTCGGTCTTATGGACATCAACGAAATGGAAAAAGTCGGCAGCGACGACAATATCAATATCGTTGCTCAGATCGACCGCATGCGTGGCGGTGACGGCGATACCATCTCCGACGGCAACTGGGTCGGAACCCGCCGCTATTATGTAACCAAAGATAACGATCCGGGCAAGGTCACCAGCAAAATGGTCATGAACCTCGGCGAACAGTCGATGGGCACCAAACAGACACTCGCTGATTTCCTTAAATGGGGCGTCAAGACTTACCCGGCCGACAACGTCGTCGTCATCATCTGGAACCATGGCGCCGGCTGGATCGGTATCGCCCAGGACCAGGAAGACAACACGATGCTCAGCATGACCGATGTTTCCTGGGCTCTGCGCGAAGGTCAGAAGGAATTGACTGCTGTAAACGGTAAAGAATCGAAGTTTGCGATCGTCGATTTTGACGCCTGTCTTATGGGCACCATCGAAGTCGCTTATGAAATTTCTGACATGGCTCATTACATGACTGCATCTGAAGAAACTGAACCGGGCAACGGTATGCCTTATGCCGATTATCTGGCACCTCTGGCAAAAAATCCCGATCTGAGCCCTGCCGAATTCAGCAAACGCATGGTTGGTACCTATGTTCAGTCTTATGCCAACGGCGGCTCAGCAGGCAACTCGTTTGTCAAGGGTTCTTCGGTAACCAAATCAACCGTCGACCTTGCCAAGGTTGGAGAACTGGCGAAGAAATTCGACCGTCTGGCGACCGCTCTTCTCGACAATCACGAGGCTTACGCCGACCTGCTGGTTGCCGAAGGTGGCCGTTTTGCCTCGATCAAGCGCTATTCTGACGAAACTCTCGTCGACCTGGTCGACTTTGCTCACAAGCTTGCCCAGATGCCTTAAGCACCTTCCGACATCCGCGAAATG
>CAZPCO010000663.1:0-1801 GCA_964585025.1 uncultured bacterium
CGAAATAAAGGCTGAAGAATACGTTTCTGGGCCTTTCCCCCGCAGCATCAGGTTTGGTGAAGGCCCGGTTGGGCTTGCGGCAAAAGAGATGAAGCCTTATCTGACCTATTCACAGGACTATAATTCGGTGCTGATTCTGCCGATTGAAGTTTCCGGCCGGTTGATCGGAGTTCTGGTTATAGCCAGCCGCAAGGCCTACGCCTACCGCGACGAAGACATAATCGGTCTGCAGATCATTGCAACCCAGATTGCTTCGATTGACCACATGTTTAAAGACCTTATCAATCTGAAAGGTTTCACTGAACGCATTCTCGAAAGCATGACCTCCGGGGTACTCATATTTGATCCGGGTGGCAAAGTCACCTATGCCAATCCTGAAATCAAACTGATTATGGCCAGACAGTTTCCTGAGGGCTGGTGCCCTTTCGATGCCGTCGAAAAGTTGCCCGGACGGTTGCATGATTTGATGATAGATGTGCTCAAAACCAACATTACGCTTGAAAATGAGAAAGTAAAGATCAAGACGGCTGGAATTACACGCATTGTCGAGGTGAACGCTTTTCCATTCAGGAACGAGGGCGGCAGCATGCTGGGTACAGCATTTTTTATCAAGGATGTCACCCAGATCAGTGCCCTTGAAGAGCAGTTGAAACGTGCCGACAAATTGTCGGCGATCGGGGTTCTGGCCGCCGGTGTTGCTCATGAAATCAGAAATCCGCTGACCGGAATGAAAATGATCGTGCAGCTTCTCGATGGCGAGTTCGCCGCTGACGATGCCAGGCGTGAGCCTCTTGGCATCATTCAGCGTGAAATTGACCGCCTTGAGAGCATTGTCGGCAACCTGCTCGATTTTGCCAAGCCGAGCAAGCCCAAATCCATGGAAGTTGCGCTGGCCAGAGTAGTTGAAGATTGTTACCGCCTGATCAAAAATCAGCTGAATAAGCAGGGAATCAGATTTGAAACGGTTGTCAGCAGTGACAACCCGATGGTTTTTGGTGATCCTGACCAGCTGAAGCAGGTATTCATAAATATCATGACCAATGCCATTCATGCTCAAAGCCGTGGTGGCAGCCTGAAGGTCAATATCGAGTCACGTGAAGATCTGGTAATGGTAGCTTTTGAAGATACCGGAACCGGAATTCCTGCCGAACGACTGCCGGATATTTTCAACCCCTTTATGACCACCAAGGAAGATGGCACCGGTCTCGGTCTGTCGATGGCCCTGAGGATCGTCGAAGAGCACGGTGGTCGCATAGAAGTTCAGAGTGTTTTTGGTGAGGGTTCGACGTTCACGGTTTATCTGCCGAGAAAGACCGGGTAATATGCTGGTAATAGGAATATCTGGGCAAACGGGTGCCGGAAAATCAACTTTCGCTAATATGCTTTCAGAACGTGGACTTGGCGAGAATCTTGAAGTCGATGCCATCGGGCATGAGCTGCTGGCTTCAACAGAAGTCAGGGCTGCTCTTGTCGAAGAATTCGGTGCGGGTATTCTCGATGCTTCTGGTTCGATCTGCCGGCGCTCGCTTGGCCGTCAGGCTTTTAAAAGTCCAGAAGCGACCACAGCATTGAATGCGGTCATGCACCCGGCAATGAAGAAACTGGTTGCTGACCGTGTTGCAGCCGCCAGGGCAGCTGGAGCCCGTTCGATAATCGTCAATGCGGCATTGCTATTTTCGATGCAGCTCGATGCGTTATGCAACCGTCTTATATATGTCCAGGCCGACCCCGAAGTCAGATTGCGACGCCTGGTGAATTACCGAAACTGGAGTGAAGAAAGTGCCAGGGAGCGTCTTTTTGC
>CAZPCO010000664.1:0-1799 GCA_964585025.1 uncultured bacterium
ATGTGCTTTTTCTTTCGGTAGCGCGGATCTGAAAGCTAGATGCCAGTTCAGACATTACAGATTTGTCGGGGTAGATCGAATCTGATACAATGTTTTCGGGATCCGGGTGAAAAGTGGCTGCCGCATGTCTATGATCATTGGCGCAAAATCTTTTCCTGAATCGGCAAAGGGCAGCAGGGATTTATCATATGGCTGCAGTAAAATTTACCAGGACAGCAGTTTTCTGGATCATCATCAGTGTTTCGATTCTGGTCGGGGCCATCTGTATGGTTTCCTGGCTGACGGTGATGAGAGGTTTCCATCGTCTGGAACATCGGATTGTCCAGCGAAACATCGAGCGGGCTCAGGAAGCCATAGCTGATCGATTGCGAATGATTGTGGTTCAGTTGACCGACTGGGCCTTCTGGGATGAATCATACTCTTTTATCGAGAACCGCAGTGAAGAATACATCACGGCAAACTTTCCCACCAACCTCTATGATACTCTCAAGCTCGATGTGCTGGTTTTTATCGATCTACAGGGAAAGATTGTATTTGCCAGGAACAGCAAGGCTGCTCCAGTTGCTGACAAAGACAATTCTCCGCTTCCTGAAGGGTTTTCTTCGCTG
This sequence comes from uncultured bacterium, assembly GCA_964585025.1. GTDB lineage: Bacteria > Muiribacteriota > Ozemobacteria > Ozemobacterales > Ozemobacteraceae > Rifleibacterium. The sequence goes on from CAZPCO010000664.1 coordinate 609, forward strand.
CTGGCGACCGGCAGCAGATTTCTAACGCATGTCGATGAGACGAGCTCCCCGACCGGTCTGATGATTTTGCCACAGGGACTGATGATGGTTGCATCCCGCCCGATTCTGCCAAGCACCGGTAAGGGCAGGATACTTGGAACCATCATTTTTGCAAAATTACTTGATGCGGCTGAATTGAAGCGCCTTAGCGCCATAGTTAAAGTTGGAATTGAGGTCGAACCTTGCGCTGCAGATGGGCTGCCTGCCGGGCATATGGCAGCGCTGACCGCTTTGCGGGCAGGAAATGAGAGCTTTATCGAGATTCTGGACGACGATAATATTGCCGGCTACAAGGCTATTAATTCAACATCGGGAGTGAAAGACCTGATTTTAAGGGTTTCCATGCCCCGGGAGATTTCAAACTTCGGGCTCAATGTCATGCATTATTTCAATGTTGCTCTCATAGTTGTCGGACTGATTTTTGGAATAACCGTCTATATTCCTCTGGATCGCGAAATCAGCCGTCGCCGCCTTGCTGAAAAGCAGTTGATCAAGCTGAAGAACCGTTTTGAGCAGGTTGCCGAATGCTCGCGGGAAACCATCTGGGAAATAGATGCGGCAGGGATGCACACCTATATAAGCCAGTCAGTTAAAGACAGTCTGGGTTATGAGCGTGATGAGATCGTCGGTAAAAAAGAGTTTTTTCGATCTGCACCCAGAAGAAGGACGTGAAGAGTTTCGCAACCGGATGCTGGAGATTTTCTCGCAGAAGCAGTTTTTTAGAAACATGGAGAATTGTGTTCTGGCCAAGGATGGCAGAAAAGTCTGGCTAATAACCAATGGTCTGCCGGTTCTTGACGAAAAAGGTGATCTGGCGGGCTATTGTGGCAGTGACTTCGATATAAGCAGTCGCAAAGAGATCGAAGCAAAACTGCTCGAGGCCAAGGAAGCTGCCGAAGAGGCAACCCGGGCCAAGAGCAACTTTCTGGCAAACATGTCGCATGAAATCCGTACTCCGATGAATGCGATTCTGGGGTTTACCGATCTGCTGGAAGACACTTCTCTGACAGCAAAGCAGGCTGAGTATCTGAATATCATCAAGACCAGCGGGCAACTTCTTCTGGAAATCATCAATAATATTCTCGATGTTTCGAAGTTTGAATCAGGGCGGTTTGTGCTCGAATCCATAGATTTCAGCATGGATCGGATTTG
>CAZPCO010000665.1:0-1788 GCA_964585025.1 uncultured bacterium
GCCCGTTCTGGCCGCATTCTGGGCAGGTACAGTATCTGAATTGCAGCTCAGGGTCTGAAACATCTGTTTTGCCGCAGGTTGTGCACTTGTGGCGATATTCAGCCTGTCTGGTCGTCGCTCTTTCGAATTCAGCGCTGCGCCCTGCCTGAAATCTGTTGCGGCGGGCAGCTGCAATCGCTTCGCCACCAAAGAAAAGCAGATAGTTTCCGATAGAGAGAAGCAAGGCCGCCTTAAGCTGCCATGGGGCAAAAGCCAGTTCGTAGAGCATGAATCCACCCGACAGCATGGCAAGATACTTCATTTTTACAGGCAGGATGAACATAAAGAGAATCTCGTAGTCAGGGTAAAGCGTGGCAAAACCCAGAAACAGGCTTAAATAGATGAAGTAACTGCCGAATTGAAGGCCGGGAACGAACAATGACCCGATGATGGTCAGCAATGCCCCGGAAACATAATAAGCCGTCAGTCTGAAGGTGCCCCAGCGTGCTTCCAGGCCGTCAGCGCACATGACGAGTATGGAAAGCTCAAAAATCAATAACAGCATATTGCTGCTGGCGGGAATCAGAAGAAATGTAAACAGTCGCCACACCTGCCCGGCCATGACCTCATTGCGGTCGAGATACAGCAGGTCATATGTAAGCATGCCGCTCTGATTGAGAAAAAATACCGTCAGCATCAGCATTGAAATATAGCGGATCAACCCTTCGAGGCCCCAGTTAGGGTGTTTAGCTTCAAGCCTGTCAAGCCATTTCATGATTATTTCTCCGCTGCTGCAATTCTTTGTCCACGTGAAAGGATTACTCCATGAGGGTTTACACGATAAGGAACAACGGTTACGGTTATTTTGTCGCCCTGTTTGAATGGTTTAACTTCGGGTTTGTCAAATTTAACCATCATCTGACTCGTTTCGTGAACCATGACCAGGCTGGTGTCAGAAACAATTTTTTCGACGGTTCCCGAGAGGGAACATGCTCTGTTCATGCGGAATTTTACTGGTACCGGAGCTTCAACAGGTTTGACTCTTTCGCTGACCCGATAATCGAGTTCAGCGGCTTTGCGTGTCGATGTTTCTGGAACATCGCGACTGGAAAGCATCATGACCGGCAGCATGGCGAGAAAAATCAGAATGACGCTTCCAGAAATAAGCATCTGCCAGTTTATTTCACTTTGTCCATGTGATGGGGATGATTTTGTATCTGCCTTGTAGGATGGCTTCCAGTTTTGATTGCGTTGTGCAATTTCTCGTACATTGCTGACCGAATAGGGCTTGTCGGCTGAATCGGTTTTTCTTGACGTCACCTCTGGTTCAGGCTGAACGGGCATTTGTGAAACAATCTCGAAAAGATCGTTGCGGGCCTGAGAAATAACCATTGAAACTGCAGGATTAGAGGTGCGGGTAACGTTGTCCAGAGCTTTCAAAACTGATTTTGAAGGGTTATTCAGGAGAATGCTGGCTATTTGCCTGGCTATAACCGGGTGGTCTTCGCGGTCAAGCTGGTCCATTAGAGTTTTGAAGACCAGGTTGAATGGACACAGCGCCAGACAATTGATTGCATTTGATCTGATGTTCTGTTCTTTTGAGTTTAAGAGGTTTTTCAGGGCTTCGATCGAAGCCTTTTCTTCGAATTTCAGGCCGAAGCGCACCGCTCTGACCCGCAGATTCGGGTCATTCTCGAGTAGAAGTCCGGCGACCTTTTCTTTCAGATAGTCAGGGTCGATGCGTTCAAGCATTTTGAAGCCCGCGATGCGGACTTCACTGTCCTCTGTATCGAGGGCGCTTCTAGCCAG
>CAZPCO010000666.1:0-1779 GCA_964585025.1 uncultured bacterium
GAATTAGGACTCAACACAAGTAAATCGTACCAACAGTTTTCAGCTTTGTCAATGGGTTACCAAAAAAAATTATCTTTTTTTTGTCTGTACATCGCGAAGTCGGTTGGCAAGTACTCTCTGTACTGAGTGCAACTCAACCAATTGTGCCTGCGCGGTAGAAATTTTCCGCTGATAGGCAGGAGTTGCAACACTATCTCTAATCAGGGTCCCAATTTCCAGTTCTTTCTGTCGGATTTCGCTCTGGACGCGGAGCAGACGGTTGCGCAGCAGCAGGTATTCGCGGTCTTCATCGCCGGCAAAGTTATTGGGAAGCCGGTTTTCCTGGCCGAGTTCCTGTCCGTGGCCTTCTTGTGCCATCTTTTCTTTGTTTTCAAAGGTGCTGCCGATGGTCGAGTCGCGTGCAATCTGTTGCTGACGCAGCATTTCTAGAAATTCTGAACGCTGGCGTGCGATGATGATGATATTCTCGTTCGAGCTTCCTGGTGCCGGTTCTATGCCCTGAATGACATCGCCGGCCGAAGGCAGGACGACGTTGGACTGAAGCTCCGGGCGAATTGGTGGCAAAGCGCTGTCGACAGGAACGTTGCCGGCGGTGATCGGCCCAGGAGGTGGTGGAACTACAGCCTGGGCTGTGGGGGGCTGCGAAATTATCGTCTTTTTAGGCATTTTTACATCTTTGGCTGGAGACTGAACCGCAGGTTGCAGGGCTGGCGGTAAGTCTGGTTCCATGGCCGGCTGCAGTGCCGGAGGGGTCGATTCGGCGGCAAAATTTCTTGGTTCCCATTCGCTGGTTAATTGCGCTGCGATGGTGGAATGCTGAAATTTTTCCGGTTTGTCGGCGACTTTTGTTTTGTCTGACAACGTTGTGCGCATGCCGGGCTGAAGAACCAGCTGGCGGTTGCGACTGTCGTCGGTGGCTCTTACGGCAACAAGGCCCGAAAATACCCGCACTTTGGTTTTTCCGAAGCGGTCGACATCGACATCGAACGAGGTGCCGAGAACGCTGCATGAACCCAGAGGCGTGACGACCTTGAAAATGTCGCTGCTGCGTCTGACGTTGAGCCAGACATAGCCAAGTCGCTGATCTATGCCGTAGCGCATAATCGTTATCATGGCATTGTTTTTCATTCTGACGATAGTTCCGTCAGGAAACCTGAGCTCGCCGCGTCCATCGCCTTCAACATTGACCATGTCGCCTGGTTTGAGTTCGACCGGCTGAGCTTTCTGCAGGGCCAGCCAGGTCGATCCGGAGGTGCGTGAAATGACGGCACGGCCATTCAGAGTGGTGAAAAAATACTTATCGTGCTGCGCATTGGCCGTAACAGTTGACAACAGAAGTATCAGCAGGCAGATCAGGCTTTTCGTGGTTGATTGCATTTATTTCGCTCCATACGGAATCTACGGGAGATTCTAATCCTTTTTGCTTATCCACCTCAACCACAAATTAACGTTGTTCTTTACTTTTAGATGAGAACAAGTACCTTTTAATGATAGAGAAGAGAAATTTAAACAGGGAGGTGGCGACATGTTTGACAATATTTATGCCGTTCAGGTTGAGTGCCCGTGCGGTGCTGTTTTTGAACCTGTCGATATTGTTACCGATGAATATGGCGAACACTGGGTCATCTGCCCTGAATGCAAGCGTCGCATTCGCCTGCTTGCCAAAGACTGATTTTTGTTGCGCGCCCTTCCGGCCATGTGTTATATTGGCCATGCAAGCCGGGATGGCGGAATTGGCAGACGCACGGGACTCAAAATCCCGCGCCCCCTAAAGGCGTG
>CAZPCO010000667.1:0-1764 GCA_964585025.1 uncultured bacterium
GGAAAGCGAAGGCTGATGCTGCCGGGCTGCGAATTCATGCCTGGGTCTGGGATGGTTTTTATGGCAACTACACCAAAGCCGTGTCAGATATGGGTATAAACATACTCATGGACATGGAAACATACAATATGGGCAGCAAATTGACCCAGCTGGCGAATATCCGCAAGAACACCAGAGGCAAGATTTTTACCGTTTGCGCCAAGGCCGAAGATATCGATGGTGCCCAGCAATACTCAGAGATCATCAAGCACTGCGACTACATCAGTCCAATGCTGTACAAAGGCGATTACAACCTGACTCTCGAAAAAATGAAGTCGTATGCCAAACGCAAGGGCGAAAAATACCCGATTCTGATGTCTCTCGAAACATACATATCAGATAGAAACCCTGTGCCTAAGAGCAATGCCTCGATTCTGGCCGAGATAGAAGCCGTCAGGCCCTATTGTAAAGGGGTAATTCTGTTTCGTTACGGGCATGTTTCGAAGTTCAGCGGCGGGGTGAAAAATCTGGCCTCGACGACCACGAAAACCGCACAAAAATCTGGCACTTCGAGCAGCCCGACATTGAAACAGGTTCCAGAGAGTGACAATACCCAGGACAGAAAGCTTGTGGCGGCACTGCAATCTGCTTTACAAAGTCAGGGATTTTATACCGGCAGGCCTGTAGACGGCTGGTTCGGCCCTCAAACCGAAGATGCCGTACGAGCCTATCAGAAATATAACGGGCTGGCAGTCACCGGCACAGCCGACGCTGCCCTGCAGAAAAGGCTGGCGGCCGGGCCGTCGGTAACTTTGCGCGAGGTTCCCGAAAACGACACAACTCAGGATAAAAACCTGGTTAAAGAGCTTCAGAAAGCCCTGCAGAAAAAAGGGTATTATGCAGGCTTAAAGATTGACGGCTGGTTCGGCCCTGATACCAGAGACGCAGTTAAAGCCTTTCAGAGAGATCATGGCCTCGAAGCCTCCGGTATTGCCGATGGCGAATGCTGCAAACGTCTGACTTCGCAGTGATTGTCATCGATCGGCAGGCTAGAACGGGAAGAAACCGCTTGCCGATGAGCGTTGTCGCTTTTCTGGAATTCAGCGACTTTGACAACGCCTGATGACAAGGTGAGCACTTTGCCAGCTATCTGGCTTCAGATTGCCCCATGCAGACTGCAGCTTATGTGACCGGTTGATTCAGAGGGTGGCATCGAGTAATCTCCCGGAGGTAACGGCAAACCTTCTGCATGCAGGTAAATGCCATAAATAAACCTCAAAAAGGAATTTTTTTCGTAACCGTAGCTTCCGGGGCAGCGGACTGCAGATTTGAGATAACCCGAATCTACAAGCAGGCTTTCAATTTCGGCAAACGGAAAGTTGTATTTGATGTGGGCATCCGGGTGATCCATGTTATATGCCTCGATCGCCCCTTCAATAAGACGAATATTGCTGTGGCAACCGCGAAGACACATTTCTGAAGAGGCTTTAAGCGACATGGGCGAGCCAATGATCCTAATAATTGTGAACACTACCAGAACGATCAATACGAAGGCGGAAGATTTTTGCAGAAGTTTGTTCATCGTTCTTTTCCGGTCTTTTCAGAAGAAAGCCTGTCCACTCTGTTCGTCCAGACATAGCCTGTGAATCCGGCAGGAATTCTGGCCATTTCTTCCAGTGAATCGAAGCCTTCCGACCATTTGCCGTTTCCATCAACAATAAAGACCCGGGTGTTGACTGACATCATTCGCTGCTGAAATTTCAACGGCCACCCCCAGAGGAACTT
>CAZPCO010000668.1:0-1759 GCA_964585025.1 uncultured bacterium
TTCTCGACAACCGTTTCGACCATTCGACCGAGCACATTCTGCATGAAGTCGGCGAGACCTTCTCGAACCATATCAATGGCGAAGCCATTCTCAGCATCGGTGGCGCGCTTGCCTTCGCCAAAGAAGGTTACAACGGTGTCGTCAACTCGATGCCGTTCACCTGCATGCCGAGCACCATCGCCAGTTCGATTCTCAAGGTCCATATGCGCAACCAGGCCCCGTTCGTCGACATGGTCTACGACGGCAGCATCCTGCCCAACCGCGAGACCAACCTGGCCACCTTCGTCTTCCAGGCAAAACAGAACCTCGAAAAAAACGGCCGCAAAGCCTGACCTGATCAGCTTACTGCGCTAAACCCGCAACCAACCGGGCTATCACACACCTCTGTGCGACAGCCCGGTTTTTGTTATGGATTTTATATACAATTATGCCTGACATGCAGAGCTTGCCAAAAACAGTTACAGCCAGAATATCGCCGGCCTGGCGAACAAGCCGCTTGCTTAAATGCAGCAAAGCCTGTTATCTGTAACATAAGAGGTTAAACAATGATCGTTTTTTACTTTTCGGCCACGGGAAACTGTCTTTCGGTAGCCAAACGTATTGGTGGAAACCTGATTTCCATCCCGCAGGTTATCGACTCTGAACGTCTTGAATACAAGGATGACGTGATCGGCCTGGTTTTTCCGATTTATGCGCTCAGACCGCCAAAAATGGTGCGCAGATTTCTTGAAAAAGTGAAACTCGAGGCCGAATACACCTTCGCAGTCGGCACTTACGGCAACCTGCCCGGCGCAGCGATGTTGAATGCCCAGAAACTGGCAAAAGAGCGCGGCAACCGGTTTGATTATGCCGAGCATCTTCTGATGGTCGACAACTACCTTCCCATGTTCGATATCGACAAGGAAATCGAAAAACTGCCACAGAAGGGCACCGAAGAAGCAATATCACGCATTATCAATGACATCGGCAATCGCAGACACATGCAGGCGAATGCATCCTGGGGCTGGAAATTGATCACCTCGGCTCTCGCCTTCATGGCTGATCTGGCGCCAACCGGCAAACAGGCAAAGAGCTTTATTGTCAACGACCAATGCACCAGATGCGGCATCTGCAGCCAGGTGTGCCCGGCAAAAAATATCAGGGTCGCCGACAAGGTCGAATTCGGTGACCAGTGCGAAGAATGCCTCGCCTGTGCGCATCTCTGCCCGCAGAATGCGATTCACCTGAAAAGCGAAAGAAGCTCCAAACGCTGGCTTAACCCGGCGGTTTCCCTGAAAGAGATCATTGCTGCCAATAATCGGAGGTAAAAAACCGACAATGGTTCTGCACTGAGCCTCACATATTTTTTTCAAAGCGGCATCAACCGCCGATGTATTGTCAGGAACGCAAACAGACTGCCCCATGCCAAAGCAAAAATGTATGTTCAGCATACTATTCAGAACAGTCACAATCTGGCTCGACACGCTGAAACGCTCTGTTAAAATGCAACAGAATGGCTTTACAGTTTAACCTCGGGAGGTTTCCAATGACGCAGAAGTCCTTTCCACTTTCGAAAGTATACAGCCTGCTGGAATCAGGGCCAGTAATCATGGTCACGACCGCACATGGCGGGCAGCGCAACGTCATGCCGATGTCGTGGCACATGATGGTCGACTTTGAACCACCCCTGGTCGGCTTTGTCATGAGTGACCGCAATCATTCATTTGCAATGCTCAGAGACTCGGGCGAATGTGTCATTGCTATTCCGACTCTCGATATC
>CAZPCO010000669.1:0-1759 GCA_964585025.1 uncultured bacterium
AGGAAGGTTCTTGAAGAAAGAACCGGCGCAACCGATTTCGTAAGAAGGATGTTTGCTGTGTCTCTGCGCCAATATGTCGTCCATTTTTGCCTTGATTTCAGCAGAGTCGCCTTCCTGGAGCTGAAAAGTCGAAGACAGAACTATGAATGGATCTGTTTTCAGCCTGCTGGTGCGGTAGTCGAACTTGAAGAACGAGTTGTCGACCGTCTGAATTCTGCCGTCAGGGCTGAGAAGCTGAGCTTCGATGAGCACATCGGCAATGCACTTTCCGTAAGCTCCGGCATTGCCATAAATAGCACCGCCGATACTTCCAGGGATGCCGGCGAACGACTCGACACCTGCCAGACCATGTCTCTGCGCCAGATTTACGAGATATTCAAAGTCGTAGCCAGAAGAGATGCGAATCTGCCTGCGTTCTACATCGACGCAATTCACTTCCATGCATTTGTTATGCACAACCAGACCCTCGAGACCATCATCGGAAACGACCAGATTCGAACCGCCTCCAAGTATGAAAAGCGGCATTCTTTTTGAACTGGCCCATTCGGCGGCAGCACGAAGGTTCTCGGCGTTGTCGGCAGTGTAGAAGAATTCGGCAGGCCCGCCAAGTTTGAAGGTGACGAGATTTTTAAGGGGCACATTCTTCTGAATCAGTTCTGGGGTGAATTGCATTTGCGTACCTCCGGCGGTTTTCCTGATAAAAATATCGGGAAAAAAACGCTCCGGCATTAGTTTTTACTTGTTGGCGGGTGTTGCTGCGGGGAGATCCTGGAGGATAGAAATCTGCATTCTGTCGCCCTGCTTGACCTTTTCTGGGACGTCGTCACCCTGCACAAGCTGGCCGAACACCGTATACTGACCGTCAAGGTGCGGAATGGCATCGAGGCAGATATAAAACTGGCTGCCAGCCGAGTCGGGATCGTTTGAGCGGGCCATCGCTAGGGTGCCCTTAAGGTGTTTGCGGGCATTGAATTCAGCCTGAAGATTATAGCCTGGGCCGCCGGTGCCGGGCATGCCGGAAGCGCCTTCTTTTGTGTTCGGGCAGCCACCCTGAATGACAAAACCTGGCACGACGCGATGGAAGGCCAGACCATTATAGAAACCTTTGCGGATCAGATTGAGCATGCTTTCGACATGTTTGGGTGCGACATCGGGAAAAAGTTCGAGAACCATTTCGCCCTTGTCGGTAGTGATTTTTACGACGGGGTTGGTGGCCTTTTCGAGTTTGATTCCCTGGGGGACCTGGGCCATGACTGCAGGTGCGATTGCCAGCATGGCGACAAGAATGAATTTCAGCATGATAATGCTCCTGAAAATAGATTTGATGGGGCAATTCTACAGCAATGTTGCGGCTAAAAGCAAGCCGCTGCAACCTGTGTGGCTGCAGCGGCTTTTAAGGCCATTGTCAATTGAGAGAGTATTGCACGGTAATTTTTACCCAGGTTTCCTGAGGTTCACCATTGGCAAGGACCGGTGAGAATACCCAGCGTCGAAGTGCCTGAGCACCGTTGATAGCAAGTTTTGGGTCAATTGTCGAACTCATGGTGACGACGTCACCGACTGTGCCGCTGCGTTGAATTAGAACTCTGTATACCGCATTTCCATGCACGCCGCTCTTTCTTGCCCAGGTTGGGTAATCCGGTAGAACACGGGTGATAATCGAAGGCGGGCTGAAGCGTTCGCCGTTGCCGCCAAACGATTCGATCGAGCCGATTTCGAAGACGCCGGTGCCGTTATCGGGTTTGCCATCTTCGGTGCC
>CAZPCO010000670.1:0-1749 GCA_964585025.1 uncultured bacterium
AAAAAACGTGCTGATCTGCAAATTCTCGAAGGAATTCACCGCCGCAAAACCGGAGCCCTGATCGTGGCTCCGGTTTTGACCGGAGCAATTATTGCCGGGGTTTCTGCTGCTGATATTGCAGTTCTTGAACAGTATGCGGCCAGAATTGGCCTGCTTTTCCAGATCGTTGACGATCTGCTCGATGTAGAAGGCGAAGCTGGTTGCCTTGGCAAAAATACCGGCCGTGACGCTGTTCTTGAAAAATCGACTTATCCATCGCTCCTCGGTCTGCAGGGAGCCAGAGAATACGCGCAGGCTGTGCATCGACAGGCTCACGAACTGCTGACCGGGCTTCCCATTTTCCGGTCGCGTCTAGCTGAGATGGCCGATTTTATTCTTTTCAGAAGAAGTTGATTATGCCTGACAGAAAAAATGTTACCGCCGTTGTTGTCGCTGGTGGGCTGGGGCAAAGAATGAAAGCCGCAGTTCCCAAGCAGTTTCTGCTTCTGCATGGTCGCCCGGTTGTTCAATGGAGTCTTGAGTGTTTTGATCAGACCCCGGAGATCGGCTCAATCGTTCTGGTGCTGCCCGAAGACTGGATCGAGGATGGCAGAAAGCGCCTGGCAGGTTTCAAACCGAAAAAGGCTTTTAAAATCGTTGCCGGCGGAGTCCTGCGTCAGGACTCAGTGCGGGCCGGCCTGGATGCAATTGAATCCATGGAAGGCTGGGTTGCGGTGCATGATGCCGCCAGGCCTGGAATAACTCCTTCAGTGGTCAGCAATGCCCTGAACCAGGCATTTGCGCAGGGAAATGCTGTCTGTGCCATGCCTTCCCACGATACTCTGGTCAGGGTTGTTGATGGCGAAATTGTCGGGCAGCTCGATCGCAATGAGGTTTACAGAATTCAGACACCGCAGATTTTCAGGCTTGCCATTCTCAGGCAAGCTCTCAGAAACGCGGCCGATCGAGGCATTGTCGGTACCGACGAAGCTTCGCTTGTCAGAGAACTTGGCTATCGCATCAATCTTGCTGAGGGTTCAGAAATCAATACGAAAATTACTACTCCTGAAGACCTCGATATGTTCGAAGCATTGCTGAAAAAAGAACTGGGAGGAAAATAATGAAAAAGACGCTTATCCTGCAGGCTCCGGCAAAGATCAACATCGGGCTATGGGTGAAATTCAAGCGCCCTGATGGCTTTCATGAACTTTCCAGTATTATGCAGACCATTTCTCTCGCAGATATAATAACCATCAACGAGAACACCGAACATGGCATCCGGATAACCTGTGATCACCCGGATGTACCGCTCGATGCGACCAATCTTGTTCATCGCGCCGCTACCATTTTTCTTGATCAGATGTCGATTCTGCCCGCACTGACCATCCATATTGAAAAGAAAATCCCGGTTGCGGCAGGGCTGGCTGGCGGCAGTTCCGATGCTGCTGCAGTTCTTACCGGTCTTGCCAGGCTTTATGACAAGCCGCTGTCGCCGGCTGACCTTATGAATATGGGTGCTTTGATCGGTTCTGATGTGCCTTTTGTCATTCATGGCGGTCTTGCTGTTGCCGGAGGCCGTGGCGAGCAGCTGGTATTTCACGAACCGCCGCGCCCGCCTTTGACGGTTGTCATTGCCGTTCCGTCAGGTGTTGCAGTTTCGACCAGATGGGCTTATGAGAATTATCATCCTGAAAACAACGACGCCAAGGAACGCAGTTTTGCGATGATTCTCGATGCCTATCGGGCCCGAAACCTTGATACCTTGCGAAA
>CAZPCO010000671.1:0-1741 GCA_964585025.1 uncultured bacterium
TTCCCCGGTCGATGAAACTGTTGCTTCAAGCCCGGCTTTGCTGGTATCGACAAATGATTTGTAGCCGTCGCGTTTTTCGCGTTTGATGACCACGTCGCCGATATAGCCTTCATGGGTTCCCTTGCCGTTTATTATCAGTTCATTGCCGCCTTCGCTGCCGAGGCCGGCTGAAACGGAAATTTCGTCACGGTCTTCGCGATGGAAATTTTCCAGGGTTGGTTTTTCGGTCATCGGCCTGTAGACTGCCGGGCCGATTTCCGGAACCAGTTCTGGCATTGGATCAGTGCGTTCACCCATGTCAAAGCTGATTTTCTGTCTTGAAGGGTCGATTTTTTCGCTCTGTGCATCTTTGCCTACGACCTGAACTTTGCCCATGTCGAATGTGTCGGCGGCGTAGGCGCCTGTTCCCAGGCTCATGGCGAGGGCCATGGCGATAATTCTTCTGATCTGCATCTGCGTGCCTCCGGGCATTGATTATTTTCTTCAATATTTATCGGCAAAAGCCCGCTAAAATTTAGGTTCAGTGAAAAGTTGCATCCGCTGCGAGATGTCTGCGTTATAATGAAAGTCAGAAAAAACTGAGGAATTCACCTTTGACAGGAGGCAATATGAAAGTTGCTCCGTTTCGTTGTCTGTTTCTTGCCATGATACTTTGCATCATGGCCATGCCAGTGCTGAAAGCGGTTGAAATCGGTTTCGACGAAGATTTCAGTCTTGCCGATGACCGTTCGCTGCCATTGAAACAACTGATTCCCGGAACCGAAGACTATTATTATTACAATTGCCTTTATCGCCAGCTGCGCGATGAGACAGGTGAAGTTGCGAATCTTCTGAAGCAGTGGGTTAACCGTTACGGTCATTCAGCGCGTTATGAAGAGATCCGCACCCGCCAGGTCCTGCTTGAATATGCACGCAACCCTGAACGGGTGCTTCGGTTCATTGTTGAACGTCTTAATCTTCTCTTCAATCATGCAAAAATCCAGCCGGTAGCCAGCCGCAGTTTTGCCAGTCGCCTCCCGGCTGCGTGGCTTGATTATCAATCGCTCAAGCAGGCAGCCCTGCGTGAATACAATGATTTGAGCGGGTTCAAATACCCGGGCATTGAAGCTTTGCTCGCTGACGATCTTGAAGGTGACCGCCGTCGCGATCTTTTGAACCGCCTGCAGTATCCTGACGGGGAAAAAATTGCCCAGATGGTTGTCGATGATCTGAACCATCAATACAGTGGTGGTTTTGGCTCACTGCCGATTCATTCACGTCTGCTTCCAGAACAGCTGGAATTCTGCAGTAAAGCAATGCCACAGCTTCTCGACCAGACCAATTTTATCATGGTCTGTCTGCAGAAGATGCAACCAGGAGCTGATAATCGCTGGGAAAACGACCCAGTGCAGAAACTTCACCTGCTCAAAAAAATGTATGCGTTTGTCAATCCTCTGAAACCGGTCTTCAATTCATTAAAAGCTCATCTGCTCTATAATATCCTCGATCTGCAGCGTGGCCAGGGAGAATATGACAGAAATACCTTTCTTGAATATCTTAAGCTCCCACGCAGCGTAAGTTATATCGATCGGAAACACCTGGATTCAGAGGAATGGCTGCACTACCAGGCTGACCTCAGTGCCGATTTCAACCGACTGACGAAATGTCCGCCGGTCGTCGTCGATGAACCTCTGGTTCGCGATTTCCTTGCGCGCCTGCTTCTGAAAGATCAGTCTGCAGATGCATTTTCTGGAATTATCGA
>CAZPCO010000672.1:0-1729 GCA_964585025.1 uncultured bacterium
AATTAGCCCGTGCACTGCAAAAACGACTTGACTTTTAACACAGCACATTGCGAGGAGTGAAGCGACGAAGCAACCTCGCAGGCAGGACATGATTCAAAATGGGCCATGGCTTCTCCTGAACGGTTTTTGAAGAGCATCTGAAAATCAGATGCGTGATGCTGAAAGCAAAATGGACATAAAGAACATCGATATTAAAATAATGATGGAAATGCTGACATACCAGAACAATGAAGAGGGGATTCTTTCGGCCGCAGTCTGCGGTTCATTTGATGAATAAGTGATGGTAACTGAATTTTTTGGGCCTTTTCCAAGAATGGCAAAAGACTTTTCTTTGCCGCTGAACCCTTTGATCTGCCAGCCGGCAGCGATTTGCTCCACCAGGCGGTTGGCATCTTCCAGATTCCTGTATGCCGTGATGTAATGCTTCTTTCTGGCTTTGTCGATTAAAAAGACCGGGTAGTCGTAGATTTTATCGGGGCCGGAAAACGTTTTGCGCCGGTCTCTGAAGCGAACCTGGCAGTCGACTGCGATTGCTTCAGTGTCATTCCTGCTGGCAACCGTTCGCGAAAACACTTTTCCAAAACAAACAAAATGGTTTTGAATATTGCCTTTCTGAAGATAGACCGCCACGCTTGATTCTGAATTATAGAGCATAAAGGCGCTGACAATAAAAAAAAACGCTCCGATGCCCCGCAGCCATGCCAGTTCGTTCCCAGGCCCTTTAGAATCAACAAAGAACAGCGAAACCAGAATCATTAAACCGATGACGGCGATACCCAGAAAAAAGTCCCTGATGTTGAAAAAAGAGATAATCGGTATCTTGATTGCAAATTCAGACTTTTCCATTTATGCACGCTCCTCAAAAACCCCGAATCTTCTGATTGCTGGTCTATCGACGCAATCAATATTGGCTCTCCGGCTGACAAAATACCTGAGAAGGTCGTATGTATCGTGTTGAATGCAGGTGCCCAGAACGTTACGCCCGAATTGGTCGCCAAGATTGATATCTGCACGCGGTTCGACGAATCATTTCACCTGCTCGAGGGTTCGTTTCCCGGTTGGTATCAACCTGAAAATATCATGTGGTATCAGTCTTTGCCAGCAAATTATTGCACGAGCCTTGTGGTAAAATAAACCGGGAAATTTATCCGCATGTCATAAGCCAGGCAGAATTAGTGAAACGAAGGACCGAAATGGATCATTTTGTGACCAGCGTCTGGAGTAAAGAAAAACTCTGGCGATCGGTTGCAGGAGACCTTGAAGATACGAGGCAAAGCAATCTTTCTTCACAGATATCAAAAGGTTGGTAAAGCCTAAAAATAGAAGGGGTAACAGAGTATGACATACAAAGAATCTGGGAAGGCGGCTAAATGGCTGAAAAGATTTGTTCTGGCCATTGTGGCGCTGGCAATCTTTGTCTTTATCAACAATACTTCGATGTTTTCGAACATCCCGCAGGGCCGGCCCAGACTTCTCGCTCACCGGGGAGTGGCGCAGACTTTTCCGATCGAAGGGCTTGAATGGAACTCAAACACAGCTGCAATGATCTACCAGCCGGAGCATGAATTCATCGAGAACACTATTCCCTCAGTTAAAGCCGCTTTTGCCGCAGGGGCAGATATGGTCGAGTTTGATGTCCGCCTGACCAGTGATGATAAATTAGCGGTTTTCCACGATTATCTGCTTGATTACAGAACAGATGCCTGCGGTCTGGTGGCAAGCCATACGA
>CAZPCO010000673.1:0-1729 GCA_964585025.1 uncultured bacterium
TCCATTTAAAAAGACCTTTAATTGGATGTGTTCATCGGATATTATTTTCAAGGAGCTTCGCGATTTCCGCGACCCTCACTCGAGGGTAGAATCGATTTTATCAGAATGATTTTATTCTGTCAACTAAAATGTACACAAAAATCTTCCCATTTTTGGCAGCCCTGAAAAGCCCCATCAATACAAAATGCTACGAAATACAACTTTCGCCGGTACTATCCATGGCTTTCAATTTTTACTCTTTTGAACATATTCAGACTAGAGGAAACAAATCTATAACCAGTGGAGAAAAACCATGAAAAAGATATCATTGGTTTTAGTTCTGCTGTTTTTTGTCGCATTAACGCCATTATATGGTCTCTATTGCAGCGAATGCGAAAGGTCGCTTCCCACGCAGGCAAGATTTTGCCCATGGTGTGGGACATCTGCAACTGTGGACGCTTCCATTCCAACGGCAACCATGGAGACGGCACTTCAGCGAGGAACTGTCAGTCAGCCAGCGCTGGGATTTTCCCCTGCAAGTTATCTTTATGTAAATCAGTTTGAAGAACTCCTGCGAAGAAATGACCTGGCTGAAACTCTCAAACAGGCACAGGATCTCTGGCGCCTCAACGACATACAGGCATCAAGAGCCATTTCGGCCCGAGGAAAAATGAACATGTATCAAAGAAAACTGCATGACCTGTATGCGCGAAAATTCGATCTTCTCAACGATTACCTTGAGGCCTGGCGAAAGGAACAGGAAGAACAGGACCAGGCCCGTGCCATTGCCGAAAAACAGAAAACAGCCTTTGCCATAGCTCTTATAAACACTGCCATAGATGAACTGATTATCGGAAATGGCAGCGAAAGCTCATTCAGTCGTGTTGAAGTTATAGAACGGCGCATCAAGAAAAGCAGCAGCAACAACAGAGTCACTGCCGCCTACCTTCTGATCGGCGATAATCGGCTTCAGAGGGGCGAGTCGATCTGGGTAATTGAGATAGCCGGAAGCTATGCCAGAATAATGCATATGGGTGAAGGAAAAGCATCAAAGCCGCTTTCAGGCTGGGTCACCCTTTATGACCTCGAAAACAGAACAAACTGGCGCCCTGACCCGGCAATATTTCACACGCCTCCTTCGAAGCCACTGGTCTTTTCAGCGTTGCAATTGAATCCTACCAGAGTTGTAATCTTTACCGAGGACACCAACCCGCGGCATGACTATGATCGAAGGCGCTATCTTCGGATCCAAAGGCGTGCCAACAAGAGGAATCCAGCAGTAATCAGCCACTCCAGAACCCGCAAACCCCATCATATTGGCAAGGAGCCTTACAGAAAACACCGGACTAATCCCAAACCCCGGATCAGCATGCATAGGCACAGCCGGCCGTAGGAAAGAACGAGTTAACCAGCAAAGGGCGATTCAATGTAATCTTCATGGCCTGAAGCCTTTACTGCTGCTTCAGAAAACTCGAGCCAGCCGGCACAGGTAGCCCGATCAGCTTCCCAGATTGTAAACCTTCTGCCGTCAAGATACTGACATTCATCAGCGGTTATTTTTGTTTGTGGCTTTCAAAGCAGCCGCTGCTTTCATTATAAGTCAGGTTCGGAAGATTCTTTTCAAGCCAGTCGGTGTAATACCAGGTAATTTCGTGATAATCCTTCGGGTAGGCCTTCGGGTCGCGGCCGATGAAAGGCTTGAAACTCACTCCAGTCAGTCTGACAAGAGCATTATAGCTGTGATAGCGAA
>CAZPCO010000674.1:0-1707 GCA_964585025.1 uncultured bacterium
TGGGCGAAAAGGAGCTGGGTATGAAGAAAAATACCGCAATAGTCGCATTGGCAGTCTGGCTGTTGACCACGCCGGCCTGGGCTCAGAGCTATTCCAGTTCGCAGACGCAACTGAAGCAGAATGGCTTTTCGAGCTCGATGCAGAGCGTGATCAGTCGGTCGGCCAACACTTACCAGACCACCCAGAATGCGCCCGAATATTATGGGCAAACTGAGATGTTGCCTCCGATAGCCGCTGACCCCGGAGTCGGAGGCTCCCCGCAGCAGATGAGTCTGCCGCCGATAACCAGATCGGAAGATGTTGGAGCGGTCAATCTTTCCGACAACATTGCCAAACCGGTGCCGATGGCCAAAAGTGCCCGCAAAGCTCCGGTTGTTAAAAGCGGCCAGAAAAAAGCTGCCGCGAAGAGCAACAACGAGATTTTTTCGCAGGAACCCCTGAACCTGCCGCCTGTTACTGATCTGCCGGTTCCTTCCCGAACCGTTCTTCCGCCTCTTTACTCTGATACAATGATGACGGTTCCTCTGGAAGAAGCGGTAACCAGGGTGCTTGCCTGCAATATGTCAGGCTTTACCGGGTTGGTTCAGACGACTTCGGCTGATGTCAGCAAAGCTGGCTCTTTCAAGATGGGCTTTCACTCAAGCTGGTTTGATCTCGATCGGGTTTATGACCGGGTGCTTGCCAGTAACGAAAGCGGCGAGATGCTTGAACTGCCGATTTTCTTCAACTACGCTGTAACCGATGATCTTGAAATCATTTATCAGATTCCGGTAGTCGACTACACCATCAAATCGAGAATTCTCTGGACCAAGGATATTTCCGAGTCTGGTGCCGGAGATTCAAAGCTTGGCTTCAAATACCGCGTGTTCGATAACCCGCAGTATCAGATGCGTGGCGCCTTCGGTCTCGGTTTCAAGTTTCCGACCGGCAATGATGACAAAGGCCTTGGAACCGGCAAAACCGATTTCGAAATTTTCACGGCTTTCAGCAAGAGCTTTGAGCGTGTTGTTGGCCATCTGAACCTCGGTTACGTAATGACCGGGGACCCAAATACCCAGTTTTATCCCGATGGTCTCGCCGACAAGTTTTATTACAGTTTTGGCATTGAATACCCGCATACTCACAACGTTACCGTCATGGCTGAAGTGTCCGGTGAAGACTGGGGAGCTGAAGGCATGAAGGTTGACGTCATTCCGGGACTGCGTTATACGCCGACCGAAAACTTCGCTTTTGAAGTCGGTGTGCCGATTGCGGTTTCAAACGACCAGCGCTATGGCTATAACTATCGCCTGGTGCTGGGTCTTACTACATTTTTCCAGTAACTCCGACACGACTATTGCATTGGCAGGCCGCCTGTTCATGATTCGGTCTGCTTTTTTTTGCGCACCAGATAAGAAGAAAAAAGCCTGCCGCTGCCGGCAGGCTTTCCAACTTAACTTGTATATTGTTCGAAATTACTGCAGTTTTTCGCCGCATTCGGGGCAGAACTTCACGCCGCCTGGAACAGAAGCATTACACTTGCTGCAGGTCGCGGTCTGCGGTTTACCACATTCCGGGCAGAATTTGGCACCCTGTTTGATCTGAGCGCCGCAGCCGATACATGCTGCCGTGCCTGAAGAATTCGGCTTACCACATTCCGGGCTGAATTTGGCATTGGCGTTCATATTGGCGCCACAGCTGCACTGGACAGAAGGCCCGGCCTGCTGT
>CAZPCO010000675.1:0-1705 GCA_964585025.1 uncultured bacterium
TGCAGTTTGCTGCCGATTGGCTTTACGTCGATGTAAGAAATCTGCGGCGGGTTTGTGCCGGTTGAATCCTGCATCACCATGGCAACGGTGAACGAATTGTACTGGTCTTCGCCCATCTTGCCGCGGAAACCCTGAAAGCTGACTTTCATGCTGCTACGGGCATTGGCAAGATCGATCTTTACAGCGTCGGCGCTCCAGAGAAAAACTTCGCCGGCAACTTCGCCCGGCAGCACCGCTATGGTATCCGAAACCGGCAGTTTCAGCTTGCCGAGGGATTTGTCATAGCCGAATTCGCCTTTGGCGACCCGGGTATCGTTAACGTAGTTGGCAATGGCGAAGCGGTCGAAAGTCTGGGTGAAGCCTTTGGAAACGGCCCCCAGAGCTTCTATATAACCCGCGACACCCTGTTTCTTCGAAGCCACGAGACTTTTGAAAAACTGCGTGCGCGTTTCCGGGGTTTCGCGCAGGTAATGATGCAGGATGTAATAATTCCAGAGGTAGACCTGCCCATAGTTTGCGAGCATTTGCTGTTTTGACCAGGCAGTGAGGCTGTTATCGGGGGTGCGCATGAAAGCGACGATCTGGCTGGCGTGGCTGAAACCACAGAGGTAAGGGGCAATCTGCGAACAGGCTTCGTTGACCCAGGTGTATTCAGAATCATCCTGGTTGAAATGAATCATGTGCTGGAATTCGTGGGCGATCGTATTCTGAAAGCGGTCTGACGCCGGATCGGAAGGATTGATGTCGAGATACAGCATTTCGCGCTCGTTCGATTTGAGGTGGGCCGGCAGTTTTTCCTGCGGATAGGCGTCTATGGCGTAGAAATAGCCGCCGACAAAGCCGCCGGTGCCATTGTAACCATCTTTGATGTCGAACATCAGCAGATAGATGCGATCATCGCCGTCGATGCCAGGTTTTGATTCTGAGCCGAAACTGCTGGTATCGGTCGGGTAGATTATTTCGTCGAAGTTTTTGCGCACTTTTTCGATTGCTTCCGGGGTCAGGGTTTTGCCTTCTTCGAGGAAAACGTAGCAGTGTTTACCTATGGCTTTGAGTACGGCGCGGGTTTCTTCGAACTTGTTTTCGACGATGTTTTTGGTCCAGAATGTCTGGGTGTCGCCGATCTGGAAGCTGCGGATTTCTGGAGCGGCAGCGCGGTTTCGCATCAGGAACATCGTTTCCGGGTCGCGGTTGACCGTTTCAACGACCGACCTTACTTCTTCTTCGAACAGGTGGGTAGCGTCAATCCAGTCGTTCTGCGCGGCGGCCGACACGGATACAAACATGAAAAATGCTGCGATGCTGGTAGCGATACTCTTAAAACCTGATTTCATTCTTTGCTCCAGTTAAAAGGCTCTATTCTGAGCAAGCAAGAAGCCTGCCACGCGAAGAGGCCAGTTCTGATCTATTGAAAGAGCCCGGGCAAGACAGTTTTGACAATTTTCCGGCAGTTGTAGATCAAATTCTGGCAGTCCTGGTCTTCTGTTGCCATTGACCATGAAAAATCAATGATACCCGCGTCATACCCGCGAAAGCGGGTATCCAGAGGGTTATAACTTGATTCCCGCCTGCGCGGGAATGACGAATTATTCATACAGTCGATTGTGATGATGGACTAGTGGTTTGTCACGATTGAATATAGACTGTATTTGTCATTATATATTCACCTTGTGGTGAATATATGTGCTGAATACCCATGAATAGT
>CAZPCO010000676.1:0-1699 GCA_964585025.1 uncultured bacterium
GTAACCCTGGGAGCGCTCAATTTTCCGCGCGATAAGGACGGCAAGATCATTCGCTATTCGAAACGCCATCCAACTATCGGAGATGCGGTGTTAATTTACGCAGGCGCTACGATTCTTGGCGGCGAAACAATTATCGGTGAACATTCGGTTATCGGTGGCAACGTCTGGTTAACTGAATCAGTATCTGCTCACAGCCGGGTTATAATTGACAATTCAAGATTAAAGATCAGCAGTCGTAATACTCATCAGCAGCAGGACGGCAACTGAAGGAACGATATCAGTTCAGAAATATCTGTTATCTATCTCTAAACAAAAATGCGAAGTTTCCCGATTAGATAGCCAAATTCTGGCTGATCGCAGGGGAAAGTCCGATGGCGTTGAAGAACAATAGCAACAGACGGGTGCTGATTTGTATTGCCCTGACGGTGATTTTTTCAACCGGGTGTCGGCAGAATCCTTCTGATGAGCCAAAATACTATCAGCGTGAACTGGTTGCCATGCAGCGTGAAGAAAAGCGGATTGCCGCAGAACAGGCCGAAAAAAAAGCTTCTTTGCGCGATGGCTACCCATGGCGCGGTCAAAAATCAGAGAACTGTTTGCCTTGCCGTCTTAAAGTCAGTGAAAAAGTCATTGCCGAGGAAATTCGCTACCTTCATGAAACAGTACATGGCAAAGCGAAAACCCGGCTGAGGTTCAGAGACTGAAAATGTTGCAGAAAAGAGAAAAACGGGCATTCTGGCTGTTTCTGCTCTGGATGGTGTCGCTGCCATTCATGCAGTTTCAGAACCTGTCTGCCCAGGAAGAGGAGCTGATTCTCGATGTCGAGCCGGTTGCGGATGCACCGGCCGAGAATGCTCCTGCCGCCGACGCTGCGGCTCAACCAGATGGTGCGGGTGGGGGCGCGCCTTCCGAAGCAGGTGCTGCCGGTCAACCGGCTGCCTCTGACACCGCTGCTGCTGAACCTCAAACAGGTGAGCCTGCAGCCGCAGAAGGCGAGGTTCCTGCAGCTGAACCGGAAGCCGTTGCCGCTGACGCCGGGGCTGAAGGAGCCGAGGGAGCCGAGGGCCAGGATCCGGCAATCATGCCGGCGTTGAGCGCTGACCCGAATATGCTGCTCGGCAAAGTGACCGGTCTTGCAAAAGCAGGCAAACACAAAGAAGTAATTGCTGAATTACAGGATTTCGAAGATGCAGTGGTCGAGTCGAACGAGCTGCTGGCAATTTATGTTGAAGCTCTGATCAAGGCTGACAAGCCCGACTGGAATAACGTTAACCGTCTTGCCAGAGTGCTGGGTTCGAAGGATAACAGCAATTCACTGGCCAATTATGCGCAGGGTCTCTACTGGGAAAACACCAAGAAGCCGGATATGGGCAAGGCCGTAGGCTTTTATGGCAAGGCAAAAGATGCGAAAAAGCCTTATCCGGACGCTGCGAAGGCCTACTATGTCGGAATGATCAAGCGGTTCTGGTATGTTCTTCTCATCGTCATCGCTTTGCCGGTCGTCGCTGTCGTTCAGAAAAAGAAGAAGCAGAAGGCCGCTCAGCTCGTCGATCTTAATCTCGACCTGAATGCGCCGTCATCCGCTGACGGCACCGCCACTGCAGCAGCTTCTCCTGCCGTTGCAGGTAATCCGGAAGCGCCGGTTTCCGTGCCTGATACCGAAAATAAAATTGCAGCGCCGCAGCAACCCGCAGCCTCT
>CAZPCO010000677.1:0-1693 GCA_964585025.1 uncultured bacterium
TGTAACGAAGCGCCTTCAGCCTTCATTATATTGCCTTATTCGACTTTCCTTGCGAATTCTTTAATCAAAATTTCTGCAGCGATTATAACCGCTGCCCGCAAAAAAGTAAACCTCAGCGCCGCCAAAACATTCTGCCTGGTTAAAGCCATAGCCGATGCGGTTTGCGTCAAAGGTTTCCCGCAGATCTGTCGCTCAGAAGCTCCCGGGAACCTTGTCGGCCATGTCAGACGTTGTTTCTGTCGAGCCAATATGCCTGACGTATTCCGAAAAAACCTTGCGGTCAGAGTTTTTGTCGGTCCACCAGGATGTTCGGGCGATAAATACCGATTTGCCCGGGTTGCCGTTTTCCAGCTTTTCCTTGTCCTGGCTGCACTGCTTCCAGAACTGCACCCGGATCTTTCTGATCGCGGCATCATCAGCCGGATTGTCGTAGAGACCTGAAAGCCGGCAGTCACTGCTGTAACTGCGGATTTCTGACCGGTTGTCATTGCCGAAAATCGAGAATTCAACCTCACAGAACAGCCTGCTGCCAACGTTGAGGGTGATTACATCTTCGCGGTCGATATCGACTGATATGATATCACCGGGTCTGGGCAGGCGCTTGAAGCGGCCAGCCGGAATCGACAGCGGCCGAAAATTATCATCGTTGCCATCACCGGCCGGAACCATGACGGTCACGAAACCGTTTTCAACCCGGCTGACTTCGGCCAGAGTTTTTTTGTTATTAACAGGCATGCTACCCTCCCGCATTTATGGCCATAGCCATTTCTCTCTGCTCGATGCCGTCTGCATCGGCCCCTTTGAGTTTATCAGAAATCAGCTTCAGGAAAAATTGTTTTTGTCAGTTTGCCTGCATCTGCCTGGTAACTGGCAAAAATTATGAACTCAGCAGCAGTTTATTCATCGATGCTTAGAACCTGTCTGCTGACAAATTACTTGCAAAAATTTATTTGCAGTTCTGTATGGTGCCAACCAGTCTTGGCCGGCCTGGCAAGATGAATAATGCCGGCAGAGCAATTCACTCGGGTCTGGCAAAATAGACGCTGACGAAGGTCAGCACCTGACCAGGCACGTCAGTGTTGAGAATCCCGTGAGTTTCACCGGCCCGGCAGAGCCATCCGTCGCCCGGCCCGACCTGAAAGCGCTGCCCTTTGTACAGGCCGGTTCCACGACCTGAAACGATAAAATAGAATTCGGCGCTGTCCTCGTGGCAATGCTCAGGAATTGTCGCGCCAGGCTGCATTTCGTTGAGGCCGAAAGCCTCGAACGGCAGTTCCTGCATGCCGGATCTGATGTAATCGCGGCTGTGTACTTCACCTTCGCCACCGCGAACGTGCTTCTTGATCATCTTTTCCATCTGACTATACGAAAACATGAATTTCTCCCGATTTGTTGTCGACCGCAAACCTGCTGCAACCAGGCCGATAAGCCGGCCCTTTGCTACCTGATGATACTCATGCCGGCCCGACATTGCAATCGGTTCCATAAAAACGTGCCTGTAAGAAGAATGATCAGGATCAGCCCTGATTCGGCTGATTCTCAGGTGTGCAGAAACAACATTTTGTCTGTCTGCTGATAATGAGCATATTTATTTTGCACATCTATGACCGGCAATTTCTAATGCTTTTATTTCACCAGCGCGAGCAGAACGCCGGCGGCGACGGCCGAACCGATCACCCCCGCAACATTTGGG
>CAZPCO010000678.1:0-1689 GCA_964585025.1 uncultured bacterium
CGCCGACGGCATGGTCATCGAATCCTCGACAGATGAAGTCGCCGATATGCGCCGTCTCGTGCCGATGTTCGCCACTCAGGTCAATCTGCCCCTGGTTATAGATTCAACTTCTCCTGCTGCCATCGAAGCTGCTCTGAAATGCCATGGCGGCCGTTGCGTCATTAACTCTGTCAATCTTGAAGACGGTGGCAGTCGTTTGCGCAGTATAGCTGGCCTTGCGCGACGTTTTGGCGCTGCGCTCATCTGTCTCACTATTGATGAAGAAGGCATGGCCAAGACTGCCGGGCGCAAACTCGAAGTTGCTCACCGCATCCAGAAAATACTCAGCAGCGAGTTTGGCTTTCGCGATGCCGACATGATCTTCGATCCGTTGACATTTACCGTCGCCAGCGGTGACGCCGAATTGCGCAGCTCGGCAGCTGAAACCCTCCGGGCCATTGCCATGATTCGAGAACAGATGCCCAGGGCGAACACCATTCTTGGAGTAAGCAATGTGTCGTTTGGGCTTAAACAGGCTGCCCGCGAGATTCTCAATAGTGTCTTTCTCGCCGAGGCCGTTCAAAATGGCCTTACCTGCGCGATTGTCAACCCGGCACGCATTATTCCGACCTTTTCCATTCCCGAAACCGAAAAAATGCTGGCTCTCGATCTGATCTATAACCGCGGCTCTGACGGCAGTGCGCTTTCTGCTTATATGCAGGCGTTTGCCAGCCGTTCTGAAAGCGTTTTCAAAAAGGATCTTGCTACTTTGCCGCCTGTTGAGCGCCTTTTTGAAAAGGTGGTCGATGGCGATTCCTCAGCCCTTGAACAGCTTGTCGAAGAATTGCGTTCGACAATGCAGCCTGAACAGATTATCAACGATATTCTTCTGCCTGCCATGAAAAAGGTCGGGGAGTATTTTGGTTCCGGGCGGCTGCAACTGCCGTTCGTGCTTCAATCTGCAGAAGTAGTCAAAAAAAGCGTTACCTGTCTCGAACCCTACATGGAAAAAAAGCCCGCCGACCCCGACCGGAAAATGATTCTCGCGACCGTGGCCGGTGATGTGCACGATATCGGCAAAAATCTTGTCAACATCATGCTCTCGAATAATGGTTTCAGCGTCGTCGATCTTGGCATCAAGGTAGATGTTGACGCCATGATCAGGGCTGCAAAGGAACACAATGCCAACGTAATCGGCATGAGCGGTCTTCTGGTGCGTTCAACCCAGATAATGAAGGAAAATCTCGAAGAACTGAATCGCCGCGACTTTCTTCCCGCCGTTATTCTTGGCGGTGCGGCTCTAACTCCTGAATACGTCGCCAATGAACTCAGACCGCTGTACCGTGGCAAAGTTTTTTATGCCCGCGATGCTGTCGACTCGATCAAAATCATGCAGGATCTGGTCTCCGGCAATTATTCGACAATTCCTGAAAGCAAAGTGCCGGCTGCTGCTGTTCGCAGAGCTGCGAAACACGCCCCTGACGGCAAAACGGCCGGTCAGGCAAACCGCCACCAGTTCATGGTCGACCATAAGCCAGTAAAGGCGCCTTTTTATGACAGCCACCTTCTCGAAATTTCCTCTAACGACCTTTTCAGTCTGCTTTCGCACAAGGTATAGTTCGAAGGCCGCTGGGGTTTTAAAAAAGACGATCTCAACGATGCCGAATACCGCAGGGTCATCGAGACCAAAGCCCGCCCGGCGTTGAACCA
>CAZPCO010000679.1:0-1684 GCA_964585025.1 uncultured bacterium
TATTAAGGTGAAATGCGATTGAGGAGGTAATGCAATGAGATCGATTCGCAATTTTGTTGGCGTAGTAATTTTTCTGCTGGCCGTTTCCGGGTTCTGCAGCATGGCGCTTGCCGATGAGGCCGGTTTACAGGCTGCCTTGAGCATGCAGAAGGCTTTTGTAGATGTGGCGAGAACGCTCAAGCCAAGCGTTGTGAACATCAGGATAGAACGCACCCGGGGTGGCGGCATCAACTGGCTGGATCAGAACAATGAAGAAATGCCCGACGGCGCTGAAGAGTTCTTTCGGCACTTTTTCAAAGGGCCGCGGTTCCAACAGCCTGAAGAAAAAGTCGAGGGAGCCGGTTCCGGCGTGATCATGCACGCTGATGGAACGATTCTGACCAACAATCATGTGGTTAAAGAAGCCAGTAAGATCACCGTTAAACTGTTCGATGGCTCTGAATTTCCCGCTGAAGTAGTAGGTCAGGACCCGCAGACAGACCTTGCTGTTATCCGCATCAAAGCCGACAAGCAGCTTGCTCCGGCCCAGTTTGCCAATTCGGATGAAGTCGAAGTTGGGCAGTGGTGCATTGCAGTAGGCAATCCTCTCGGTCTGGAACAGACGGTTACCGTTGGCGTGGTCAGCGCTCTGGGACGGTCCGGCATTGGCGCTACCGCGATTGAAGATTTTATTCAGACCGATGCCAGCATTAATCCGGGCAATTCCGGTGGCCCTCTGGTTGACCTCAAGGGCAGGGTAATCGGTATCAACACTTTGATTTTTACTGCCCCTGGTTCCGGCATCGGTTTTGCAATCCCTTCAAGCATGGCTTCGCGAATTGCCCAGCAGATTGTTGCCAACGGCAAGGTTCAGAGACCATATCTTGGTATAACCATGCAGGGGGTTACTGAAGAGCTCGCCAGTCATTACGGGCTCAATGATCGTGATGGCGCCGTAGTAATGCAGATTTCGGAAAAAAGTCCTGCATTCAGCTCTGGCCTGAAAGCTATGGATATCATTCGCAAAATTGACGGCAAGGTGATGAAGAATACCAACGATGTGCAGAAATACGTGCTTGGGCGTGAAGTCGGCCAGACGATCACCATTGAAGTTCTGAGGAACGGCAAGCCGGTCGATTTGAAGGTTAAGCTCGAGCAGATGCCAGATTCGTTCGGTCTAAATTCTCGCGATGCCAGATTGCTGCCGAAAGCAAAAAGCAGCGAAGAAGGGTTGAGCGGCTCGCTGGGCATCAGGGTACAGAAGCTGACCCCAGAGCTTGCACGTGGCATGGGGCTCGATCTGAAAGAAGGTCTGGCAATTTCGGACGTCAGCTCTGGTTCTCCTGCCGAAAAGGCTGGATTAAGAGCCGGTGACGTTCTGATTCAGGTCAACAGCATCGATGTAACGGATGAAACGTCTCTTGAAAAGGCTCTCAAAGAGGGTGAGGCCAAAAAGAGTTCGGTAGTTCTGGTCAATCGTGCCGGTACACCGATGTTTCTGGTTGTCAATCATGCAGAAAAGTGAGCGGTTGCCTGGCGGAGCGCTCTCCTGACGCCAGGTGCTGCGGTATTGTGTGGGGCTGCCATATATGGCAGCCCCTTTTATTTCTCCCTGGTTAACAAATAAGCGCCTTCTGCCGATAAGGGGTTCAACAAAACCTGGGAGTTACACAAAAAAATGTTCAAAGAATTGACAATAGCTGTT
>CAZPCO010000680.1:0-1682 GCA_964585025.1 uncultured bacterium
ACTTCTTCCAGTTTTGCTTCCATAGTATGAATAGTCAGGATACGGGAGGAATTGAGAGTTTGAGCCAGTTTTTCCTTTTGTTCTGCGTCATCGATAGAGAATTCGAGAGTTTCGGGTTTGTCAGCACGCAGAATTTCTACCCTGGCTGATCGTCGTCCGAACTGCTTTTTAAGGTGCTCAGGGCTGCCGCAGGCAACAATGGTGCCGCGATTCATGATGGCGAGGCGGTCGCAAAGCATATCAGCTTCTTCCATGTAATGGGTGGTCAGAAAAACTGTGGTGCCGCCATTTTTGAGCTTGAGCACCAGATCGCGAATCAGTTTTGCGGAATGAGGGTCGAGGGCTGAAGTCGGTTCGTCGAGAAAAAACACCTCGGGTTTATGCAGCAGGCCGCGCGCGATAAGGGCCCGCTGACGCAGGCCACGGCTGAGATCCTTGCAGGCCTTTGCCTGGTGCTCGGTCAGGAAGACCTCTTCGAGAACCTTGTCAATCTCTGCTGCCGGAACATGGTTGAGGGCTGCGAAGAATTCAAGATTTTGTCTGACACTCAGGCGGTCGTAAAGATTTTGATAATCCGGAACAACGCCGATCAGTTTTTTGATAGCAGGCAGTTCTGCTGGAACCGGATGGCCTAACACTGAAATCTGGCCGCCGCTGGCGGGAATTTCACCGATAATCATTCTGATGCTGGTGGTTTTTCCCGCTCCGTTGGGGCCAAGAAAGCCGAAAATTTCGCCCTTTTCTACGGCAAAAGAGATCGACCTGACGACTTCCTGGTCGCCATAGCGTTTGATCAGTCCGCAAACATAGATAGCCGGATTATTCATGATTTAATTTATATCACCCTTTGTCTGGTTATTGTAACAGATTGACAGTTTAAATGCATTTGTGGTTGAATTGTGCGAAGAAAAGAGGGGCAATGAAGACAGAACAAAAACCGGCAAGAATCTTTTTGGTTACTAGCTTTCAAGGTGGGATAGGAAAGACTTTTGTGGCTGCAGGCCTGGCAAAGGAACTGCACAAAAAGACCGGCCGGCCGGTAGCCTGCCTGGAACTGAATTTTCTTAAACCGTCTACAATCCTCGAGAGCATGCCTGAAGGTTTTAACGTCAAGACAAGCCTGCTCGAATATTATATGGGTAACTGGGCGGCTCTTAATGCGCAGTCTCTCAATCGTCATTTTTCCAGCAATGACGGGGTTTATTATATTCCGTTTTGTGGCACGAAGGCCCGGGAGACGTTGAAGCCAAGATTCCATCTCAGCGAAGAGGACATGGCTGCATCATTGAACCATTTAATGAAAATTTTTGAAGAAATGCAGGGATACGTGGTAATCGATGGGCTGTTTCAGCTCTCGCCACTGCCTTTTCATATCATGTACCGGGCCGATGTACTGATGTATGTATATTCATCCCAGCCACCTTCGCCATCATTTGCACAAAAATTTTATGAAGAGGTTAACAGCCGTGACGAATTACGGCAGAAACTCCTCTGGATCAGAAATCATGCCGAGGAAGGGGCTGTTGAAAGTGTTCTTTATGAACCTGAGCAGACATTTCCCCTCAGCGAAGAAGTCTCTGGCAGCGGCTCGAACAACCCGGTAGAAAACAGCCTGCATGAACTGGTCGAAAAATTGCTTGGAAAGCCGGCCCTCGGTATTAATCCCGGCAGCGATGAAGAAA
>CAZPCO010000681.1:0-1679 GCA_964585025.1 uncultured bacterium
AGAGCGAGGCTGGCTGCCAGGTTGACCGCCAGGGTAGTGCGCCCGACGCCGCCCTTGGTGGCAAAAAACGTCAGAATATCGGCGCTTGGCTCGTTGGCAAACAGTTCAGGTTTGTCTTTCAGCCAGCTGTTGAAGACGTTGTTGATCGTTTCGACCAGATCGTTGGTCGAAAATGGCTTGACGAGGAAATCTTTGGCGCCGGCCTTCATCGCCCGGCGGAAGTATTCCTGCTCACTTTGTATCGACATTATCACTGTCTGCACGTTCGGATAATCTTTGGCCAGAATCTCGGAAGCCTTGAGGCCGTCGAGCTCGGGCATGTTTATGTCCATCAATACTATGTGGGGCTGAAGCTCTTTCACTTTGTCGATCGTCTCACGGCCATTGCGGGCTTCGGCCACCACCCGGATATTGTCCTGGTTTTTCAGCATCCTGCGGACATTCGAGCGCAGCTCATCCATGTCGTCGGCGATCAGGAGCTTGATGGTAGGTGTACTGGACAATTTGAACTCTCGCTGTCAGCTTTTCCGGCCCGGTCAAACCGGGCCGGAAGCATGCTGTTTCAGTCTTCGGATGGGATGTGACTTGACTTGATCTGCTGGAACATATCGTGCAGCTTTTCAAGTTTGTCGGAGCGGCGCGGCACCGGCACGGTTTCGAGTTTGCTCTTGCCGGCCAGGTCGGTTTCGCGGTTGGTGATCTTGGGGGTCAGCAGAATCACGAGTTCGTTTTCGCTGTTGGTGACCGATTTGCTCTTGAAGAGGCGGCCAAGATACGGAATCTTGCTGAGAATCGGCACGC
Source organism: uncultured bacterium (assembly GCA_964585025.1). Lineage (GTDB taxonomy): Bacteria > Muiribacteriota > Ozemobacteria > Ozemobacterales > Ozemobacteraceae > Rifleibacterium. The sequence continues at coordinate 802 of CAZPCO010000681.1, forward strand.
CTTTCCAGGAAACGCCTTCGGTGCGGTTGATAAGCCCGCCAAGAACGACAGTCTGCTGATCTTTGATTTTCAGAGTTGTCATGATGCTTCTTTTCAGGATGTCAGGGGGACCGTCGGTTCCGCGGAGAAAGCTCGGTTCTTCCTGTTTGGCGAAGACCGAGAATTTCAGGTCGTTATCAGTTACATACATGTCTCTGATTGCCAGTTTGAGAGAAGCTTCAACCGGTTCATAAATCGGGCTGCCGGCCTGATCTATACCCTTGGCGAAATAGATAGTCTGACCCACATTCACGAATGCGAGACCGGCATCTTTTTCAATGGTAGTTTCTTCTTCGTTTTCGTCATCGATTTTTTCCCAGCCGGCGCCTGAGATCTTTCTGGCAAGGATTTCAGACTTTTCCGCTCCGGCGTTGGCGTAGACCATAATCTTGGGATTGGCGAGGACTTTGGCTTTGCCTTCGGTTTCCCAGGCTTTTACAATCGCAGAGATCAGGTCGAAGCGATTGATGTTTTTGAAGCTGAAGGGATTCATGTATTTTGGCAGGGCGGCCTGTCCGGCTGTGGACCCGGCATTTTCAAGGAATTTGATGGTGCCTGCGTCGGTTTGCCCTTCACCGTTCCATTCAATGCCAAGATCTTTGCTGTTGTTTTTGCTGACCTGAAGAATATAGGCCTGGAAAACAACCTGGATCGGATTTTCGATGGTGACGAGGTTGCTGATCTGTTTAACATCCTGAACGAAGCCTTTAACGGTTTCGCAGAGGTGAATGTAGTCGTTCTGGTCATTAACGGTGCCGTGCAGAACGATGCGCAGGTCGACGGTATCGGTGCCCAGAAGGCTCTTTTCCGAGGTCGGGTCGGCGTCAGGCGATACGACG
>CAZPCO010000682.1:0-1674 GCA_964585025.1 uncultured bacterium
TCTGACAACCGCGCGCAAGGTATTTTTGAGGCTTCCCTCGGGCAGATCGAGGAGGCTTAACTGGACAACCGTATAGCCGGCACCTTCGAGAGCAGTTTTAATGCCGGTTTCAATCTGAGCTCTGATTTCCGCGCTGACCGGCTGAATATTTTTGCCGGTTGGGGTCATGCCGTCCCAGTAGTTGAGGATCTCGTCGCGAATTGAACCTGACCGGTCTTCCATTGAGGGTGTGATCGATCTGGTGGCACCGAGTTCAGTGAGCTGTTCGAGGTTTGAGGTCGCTTCTTCGGGGTCGGCCTGGTCTTCGGTCTGCTTGACCGGCTCACATCCGGTAGCGGTCATTACTTCGTCGACCATTTCCTGGGAATAACCCATATATTTAAGGTCGCCTTCGGGTGAAGCACAAACACAGGTTGCCGAAAGGGTTGCAGCGGCCAGAAAAAGCTTGATTCCTCTTTTATGCATTGAGATATTTGCTCCTGTCAGAAATTGAATAAATTATAACACATGGCAAACACAGCTACAGTTAAATTTTAAGGCCGGCGAAGGCTTCTTTCAATTTGGTCAAAGTTACCTGGGGATCTTCAATAATGATTTTTGCGCCGGCGGTGATATCGACAAAGCCAAGTTCACGATGGTAGCGCGGTACGACATGCTGGTGCAGATGTTCGATGCTGGCACCCGAGGCTTCACCGATGTTGAATCCTATGTTGAAGCCAAGCGGCTGGTAAACTGCTTCCAGACGGTCAAGCGAGGCCTTGAGCAGGGCGCCCATCTGCCGGTGCTCTTCTTCGTTGAGATGTCTGGGGTCAATGATGTGCCGCAAAGGGAAGAGCAGCAGGTGCCCGGCATTGTATGGATAAAGGTTGACGCAGGCGACGACGATTTCATTTTTCCAGATCGTCAGATTGGTTACTGCCGGTTCTTCTTTGATAATGCTGCACAGAATGCAGTCTACGGATGGACGGTTGAGACCGGCAATGTAGCTGCGCTTGTTGGGAACGAATAGTTGCTGTCGAAAGGTCATGTTCGAGCTCTGTTTCCTGCTTTTAGGTTTTGCTGCACGATTTGAGGGAAATAACTGCGCGCGACGTTCACCGGCACGCCACCCTGATATAGTATCAGGTCATGGAAAGTTCTGTCAGTAAAATCATTGCCAAATTTTTGCTGCAATTCGGCCTTGATATTCAGAAGGTGCTGATGCCCGGTCAGGCGGTTGATATGACAACCGGGAACAAGCATCTGTCTGCGGATTTCTAGACCGGCTACCTCTTTGTCGATGCGGGTCTGGTCGACGAGGAACTGAATGGCCTGATCTTTGGTCCAGGTGCGGGTCTGCAGATTGACGTCCGTCATCAGGAGGGTGGCGCTGAACAACTTTTCTGCTGCCTGAGCAAACAGGCTTTCGCCGGAAGTTTCAAAACCCCTCTCTCTAAGTGCGTCCTGACAATAGCTGGCCCAGCCCTCGCTGATTTCTTTATTGTCGGCAAAGGGGCGCAAAAGTCCAGGATGAGCGTTCAGCGCTGACAGATGCAGATGGTGGCCTGGATAGCCGTGATGAATGACACGGTTGGCGATATCGGCATAATTATGTCTGCCGGTGGCCGGTTCCTGTTCACGGGTGAGCAAATAAAAGCCGCGCTGCGAGCTTGATCTTTTTTCAGGGCCGAAATA
>CAZPCO010000683.1:0-1670 GCA_964585025.1 uncultured bacterium
GTAAACCCTGAGAATACAGCTTTGGAGGCTTTCAGCATACTGCGTCGGTGGAGGCGGAAGCCATAAGCTGATTTCTGCTTACCAGTAGTGGTGAGCACTGTCCTTCGAGCCGTCTGGCCCCATCTGGCCGTTCATGCCGATCCAGCGGGTGCCCAGTCGCAGAGCACAGACAACGCCGCGACCGCCCATTTTGCCGTCCGATCCGATGATCCAGAGGCCGGTATTGTCGGTGTTGTAAAATCTATAGCTCGAACCGTTCCAGGTGTAACCCCAGCGGTTAGCGGCTTCCGGGCAGATAAAAAGCTTGGTGTCCTTGGCGATGTCGTTGAGTTGCAGCAGAGCATTCGAATATTTCCAGCGCAGATTGCCGGAACGGTCAACCCATGCCCAGCGGTTTTTGCCGGTATCGAGTTCGAAATTTTTCGCTTCCCAGAGGGAAACAAGGCTTTCAATGCCCTTCTGGTTTGAAAGACATGATTTGGCACGGGCTATGGAGGCGATACTCTGGTAACGCGGTATGGCAATGGCAACCAGAATGCCTATTACCAGAACAACGATCAACAACTCAACAAGTGAAAAACCTTTTCTTCGCATAGAGCCTCCACGAAAATTTTGCGAAACGTCACACGCAGTCCTGTTACTTTAACGCACCGTTTTGATTATGTCAAACAATGGCATGTACATTGCCAGGGCAAGAGTCACAACGAAAACGGCCAGAAATATCACCAGCCCTGGCTGTATCAAGGTAACAGCTGTTTCCAGGGTCATTTCGAGGTCGCGTTCGTAGATGATGCCTGCCTTTTCGAGCATTTCACCGGTATTGCCGCCACGCTCACCGACATCGGTCATGAGAATTATGCTTTCGGGAAACAGATCACGATAGCGCCCGACTGACTGAGACAGCGATTCACCACGACTGACGGCCTCGCGGATATTGTTGATGGCATCTTTGTAGATCACATTGTTTAGCGCTTTTTCGACAGCCTGTAACGAAGTCAGAATCGGAACGCCGCACTTGAGAAGAGTGCCGAGAATGCGGGCAAAAAGCGACATTTCCATCTGCATGATAACCGGGCCGACCAGAGGCGTGGCTATGAATGCGCGCGCGATTCTGCGCGCACCGCTTTCACTCTGGCGCATGATAAAGAAAACAGCCGCCAGCAGGCCAATGGTTGCAAGAATGAGAAAGGAGTGCTCGGTCAGAAAATTCGAAGCACTGAGCACAATGCGGGTTGGCAGGGGCAGTTCCTGACCATGAGATTGGATTTTTTCGATGAAAACAGGAAAAACATAGACCAGCAGAGCCCAGGCGACAATGATGGTGTTGAGAAGCAGAATGGCAGGGTAGATCATCGATTTGACGATTTTTGACCGCAGCCGGTACATTGCGTCATGAATGTGGGCATAGCGCTCGAGAATTTCTCCGAGAATGCCACCGATTTCACCAACTTCAACCATGGTTATGAACAGGTTTGAAAAAACCCCGCGGTGGCTTTTGAGAGCATCTGAGAACGATTTGCCCGACTCGATTTTCTCGCGAAGATCTTTCAGCAGGGTTTTAAGCGGGCTGGAAGGCAGCTGGCGATATAGAGCATGCAGACTCATGATCAGTGGGCAACCTGCATTTATCAGGCTCGACAGCTGCAGCAGAAAAAAATTCATCGCATGTG
>CAZPCO010000684.1:0-1666 GCA_964585025.1 uncultured bacterium
TGACATCAAGGTTTTCAAGACCAGAGTCGGCGACCGGTTCGTTCTCGAAGAAATGCAGAAAACTCAGGCGATAGTCGGCGGCGAGCAGAGCGGTCATATTATTCTTGCTGAACATGCGACTACCGGTGACGGGTTGCTTACTGCCTGCAATCTGCTGCGTATCATGCGCGAAACCGGTGCTTCTCTCAAAGAACTCAGCGGTGTCATGAGCAAACTGCCCCAGGTGCTTGTCAATATCAGGGTTAAGAGCAAGAACTTCGATAGTATTCCTGAGATCGTCGATGTCATACGTGACACCGAAAAGAAGCTTTCTGGGCGTGGCCGGGTTCTTGTCAGATCTTCCGGAACTGAAGACCTGGTAAGAGTTATGGCCGAGGGGCCTGATGAAGGCGAAATCAAGGGTCTGGTCGACAGTATCGCGAAGAAGATTTCCTGCCATCTCTGTTGATCTATGCGTCAACCGTATGAAAAATCTGCCGTGATAGCTCTGCTGGCAATGTCAGTACTGTTTGTGGATGGATGCTGCCGCAGAGATTCTGTTGCTCCGGGTTCTTCGCAGCAGCCTGGCATGTCTTCCTCTTCCTCCAGTGACCCGTCGGCTAAGAAACAGGTTGACGGCCAGAAATCGGTTGTTGAACGACCGGTTGAACTGCTCGAAAAAACAGGATTGAATTATTCAATCGATGGCAGCAAAGTTGCCGGCAAGGCTTCAGCTGCTACAGCCGGCGGGTTTTTTGAGAAACAGTATCTGCAGGGTGTCGAACTCATGGAAAAGGGCGATTACAGCAAAGCCATCGAACTGTTTGATGAGCTGATCAAAAGGTATCCGAACACCGAAGAAGCAAGCATTGCCGAACTTTGTATTGCCGAGCTTTACTTTCGCAACAAATCGAACGATAGAGCTCTGCAGGCTTATGAGCGTATCGTTGCCAATTATCCGCAGTCGCATGCAGCCGAGAATGCCCGTGCCGGCATCGAATACCTTAAAAATTTCGAGAAATACGAGCAGGAATATGTTTCTCCAGATGTCGAGGCCCGTAAACGCCGGGGCTATTAGTGAAGAGGTATCGAATGACCATTAGAAAGCCTGGAAACCACGGCTTTTCACTGATTGAAGTTCTGCTGGCCTCGTTTATTATCGGGGTCGGCGTCGTTCCGGTTCTACTTATGTTTCTGAGCGGCACCAGAACTGTTGAAAAGGGAAGTGTGCTTCTTGAAGCTTCGATTGCCGCTCAAAATATCATTGACCGGGCCAGGAGCGATTCCTTCATCTGGAAAACTGTTCCGGTGACGGTCAACATTCCCGACCAGGAATATCCTGAATTTCGTATTCCAGATGTTTTTGCAAAGAAATACCAGGCTTCAGGCACTCTTGTTGTCGAAACTGCTCCGGGGCATACCATACTCGGCACCGGTGCCAACGAAACCAACCTTCTGCAGTTAACTGTCATTCTAAGCTGGATCGAAAACGGGCTGCCAAAAGAGTTCAGGCTGTTGACCTATCGAGCCAACACCAATTCAGTAAATCTGAAAACCTCGGCGAACCTTTAATTATGACCAACACCCCTGAAAATCTGAGTTGTTTCACCTGTAGCTGCCCCGGCGGGTTTCGTCGGGGGCTGCCTGTTAAAGCTAAGAGCGGCTTTACTTTGATTGAAATGAGTGT
>CAZPCO010000685.1:0-1657 GCA_964585025.1 uncultured bacterium
CTCTGCCATCGAGTTGAGCAAGGCTGTGAGAGTAAAAAAGCCGGGCCGGTCGGACGATCCATTTCGCTTTCAGGTTGAACTTGCCAGTGCAACACTGGCGGCTGAGGTCGCCAACACCTACATGAACCTCGTGGCCTCGTTCGTTAATTCGCCGGAATACGACATGGCTCAGCGAAACACAAGGTTTATCAAAGAACAGTATGATTTTTACGCTGAATCGCTGCGCCTTGCCGAAGATGCGCTTCGCAAATTTCAAGAAGAGCATGGCATCATTCTGCTCGACAGTCAGACGGCGGCGACCGTTGGCCTGGTTGCCCAGATAGAAGCCCGCCTGGTTAAAAAAGAAATCGAACTGCAGGCGCTGCAGAGCACACCCGAGAATCCTGTTGCCAGAAAGCGCGCCAATGAGGTTGCTGCACTCAAAGACACTCTTGATGAGTTGAAGGGCGAACAGGAAAGCCTGATCTTTGCCCCCGGAAACCCCGAAGGAACCGGGCGACCCGGGCTGACCACCGGCCTGACCGATGCCCCACGTCTGCGTCTTGAACACCAGAAACTTCGTCGCGAAGTAGCCCTTGCCGAACAGACCTGCCTGCATCTGCAGAGCCAGTTGACTGCTGCCCGAATCCAGGAAGAGCAGGAAGGCGTTTCATTCATGATCATCGACCATGCAATTATCCCTGAAAAGCGCTCATACCCGGTTCGCCCGCTGTTCGCACTTTTTGGCGCACTGCTCGGCCTGCTTACCGGCACATTCATCACCCTGGTCCGCTATCGCATTCCTGCTGACGCATAGGCTTCTTGACTGAATCAGAGGCTGGTGATAGACTTCGGCTTTACAACAGTTACACGAAAGGCCTATACATGCAGCGAAGCGAACTGGAGAAGATTCTGTCCGGGTTTTCAGGGTGCAGCCTTGCGGTTCTTGGCGATGTAATGCTTGATGAATTCTGCTGGGGAAAAGTGGACCGGATTTCACCCGAAGCCCCGGTTCCGATTGTGCAGGTTAAAACCGAAACCTGGCGACCAGGCGGGGCCGCCAATGTCGCTTCCAACCTCGTGGCTCTTGGCGCTAAAGCCCATATTTTCGGACTTGTCGGCGATGATGGCGCCGGCCGCAGACTTGCAGAAGAATTGCGTAAAGATAAAATCGGCACCGAAGGTCTGATAATCGATTCCGGGCGCCGCACTTCAGTAAAAACCCGCATTCTAGGGCAAAATCAGCAGATGATCAGAGTCGACCGCGAGAATACTGAAGCCATAGATTATCAGCGCCAGAAAGATATTCTTTCCGTCTTGCTCGACATGTCCGACTCACTCGATGGCGTCATCGTTTCTGATTATTCGAAAGGCGTAATCGTCGAAGACCTTTTCAAAGAAGTCGTGGTCAGGTTTCGCAAGCTGAACAAATTCATCGCCGTTGACCCGAAACTGAAAAATTTTCCAATTTATAAAAAGCCGACAATCATCACTCCGAACACCAAAGAAGCAGAATCAGCGCTGGGTCGCGTTTTCGAATGCGAGGCAGATGTAATGAAGGGTGGTATCGACCTCATGAAATCGACCGGTGCAGATGCAATCTTGATCACAAGAAGCGAACATGGCATGAGCCTGTTCGAAAAGGGCAAAGAACCGGTCACTATTCCGACCAGAGCCC
>CAZPCO010000686.1:0-1656 GCA_964585025.1 uncultured bacterium
CGCGAAGCCACCCGGTCATCGAAAAAGTCAGGGTTGGGTTCCAGAAGAATATATAGCCCGCTCTCGCGTGATCTGACCCGATAAGGACCAAGTCCGACCGGTTTGTCAGCATAGGCAGCCAGATCATAGACTCCGCTGGCATTAGTCGAAGCAGGCCCGGTAGCGACCGCTGGGGCCGTATCCAGGCTGTCTGATGCAAGTTTGTGTATCGGCAACAGGCCAACGCAAAGCAGATCGAGATACTGACGTGAATCGCCTGCAAACACCATATGACATTGCTGTCCCTGGCCAATTGAAGAAACGCTGAGCACACCCTTCGCCAGATCAGCATATGGACTGCCGTGATCAGGATCGCGCATCATTTTGATCGTATAATCAAGCGACCTTGGATCGAAGTCTGTGCCATCGTGCCATTTTAGACCACGGCGCCAGACGGCATTGAGAACTACAGTACCGTTTTCGCCTGCACTCAGGTAATACTCTGAAAACAGATAGGGAACGAAACTGCCGTCAGCAAGCTTGCGTAACGGCGCGGCATGCACGAAATTGCCCACCATCTGACCGTGTTCCGACTCACAGTGTTCGAGTTGATTGAGGCTCAGAGGGTCGCCGTAGACGCCGAGTCTGACAACCCTGCCGCTGTTGTCGGCAAGAAGTGCGGCGATGTCTTCGGGCAGCTTCTTTTTGCTGCCACAACCGCTGAGAATGATTACAGCACTGAGAAGGCAAATCAGAAAAAGGTTTCGCAGATTGTTCATAAGGTTCCTTGCAGTCAGTTTTGCGGGGCCTGAATAATACCCGGCATCTGATTTTCAGTAAAACTGGCAATACCGCCGGCCGGTACGACTGCCGGGGCTTCAGCCGGCAAGCGATTGTATTTTGTCACCTGAGCTTCAGCCCAGACTCTGGTATCGGTGGCCGTAAGTTTTGAGGCCGCAATGCGGGATAATATCGGTATCGCTTCATTTGTCTGGCCGGCCTGCACCAGGCCGTTGCACATCGCAACTTCCGCTTCGGTGATCGAAGCGACAAGAGAAGTGGCGTGCGCCTTGATTTCGGGTGGGGAAGACAGCATGGTAGCAGCGGTTTCAAGATGCTGCCTGGCACGGTCGAGCTGCTTCTGCCTGATCAACACCACACCCAGATCGCGATGAAAAACCGCGTTGTCAGGGTTCAGCGCCAGCGCTTTTACCAGTGCTTCTTCAGCCTGCTGCTGTTTGCCGACATTCGAGGCGGCAATGCCGATAATGCTGAGCATTGTCGGGTCTCGATCGCCAACCTGAGCAGAAACCGAAGCCGCAAAATCGAGCGCTTCCTGCCACTTCTGATCGCCGGCCCTGATTACTGCCAGCGAAGCTTTCGCCTGCAGTTCGAACGAGGGATATTTCAGAGCCAGAGTCAGGTATTTGTCGGCAGCGGCTGTCAATTCCCTGCGCCGCTCTTCCGGAATGGCGTATCTCGTGATGTCGAGAGCGATCTTGCCTGCATAGATGTAATAGATCGAACGTGCTTCGCCGGCAGTGAGCTCAAGACCGCGGGTCGCCATCTGATATGCTTCGACAAGCATGTTCATCAGATGATAGTAAATATGAATCTAGCGGAAAACGACCGAATGGAATGTAGACATGGCGATGAAATTGATGATCTTCATCGACT
>CAZPCO010000687.1:0-1650 GCA_964585025.1 uncultured bacterium
TATAACCGCCGAAAAAGTCTTTGAGTTCGAGAAAGTGGTCGGGGTTCAACGACAAAGCCAGTGCGTTGATGGTGAAGTCGCGTCGGTAAAGGTCGTTTGACAGTCCGCTGAATTCTATCTGAGGCAGAGCGCCTGGATCGGAATAATGTTCGATTCTTGCTGAACTGAAATCGACTTTCAGGTCTTCAAGATAAAGACGGGCAGTGTGAAATCGGTCGAAAACTTTGTGTTCACAGCCGAATTCCTCGCTCAGAGCTGCTGTTAATGGCATGGCATCACCAATGACAACGATATCGATGTCGAAATTGGCTCTTTCAAGAAGCAAATCGCGAACGAAACCACCGACGGCAAAAACGGCAACGCCTTTCTGAGCGGCAAAACGCCCTATTTTGCCGAGCAGATGATAGATGCGCAGCGAAAAAACCCGCTTCATAACGCTCTCAACTTCAGCAGCAGCTGGAATGTCAGCCTGTCTGGCCAATGGAAGAAAATCTTGCGGCATGGGCAGATAATCTGGCAGTGCACGCAGCAATTCGTGGGTGGTAATGATGCCAACTACCTCTGAATCCCTGAGAACCGGTAGTCTGGTGAGGTTATAGCTTACCATCAGATTTTTCAGAACTCTAACAGGCGTGCCAGGACTGACCGTCGGCGTGCTGGTTGGAACATAAGGGCCGATTTCGGCTTTGATAAGATTCATCTGCAATGCCCGGTCAAGATCACGTCGAGTGACGATGCCGGCGAACGAGCGTTCTTTAAGCACTATCAACGACATGATATTGAATTTAAGCATCATGTTCAGTGCTTCTTCTACCGAAGAATGCCAGTTTATACACTGGGGCGAGGCAGACATGATGTCGCCGGCCGTAAGATCAGGCTTTAAATGCTGCTTCAAATGACTGATTATCTGAATCCGATTCTGTTCAGGGGTAGTTCCGGTGAAATGAAAATAAACCCAGCGCCGGATCCTGGCTGGCCGGAAGTCTTTGAAAACTTCATTGAAATCTATCTGAGAAATGGTGCTGCGTGCCCACACTCTGGTAAAATTGCCTGCAGAGAGAAGCACCAGAATGATTGGCGGTGCCAGGTCGGACCAGACAGCATCGACAACCGGTTCAATATCCTGAACCTGCCCAGTGGTTTTGACCGCAATCAGAGTGACTGGCCAGAAACCCGGCTGAATATCTTCGATGTTTTTCAGCATGTGATGATACAGGCCGGTCTGCCCTTCGCGAAGACCCAGCACCACAGAATTGGCGATTCTGCCAGGCTGGGTGAATTGACGCTGAAGAAAAGTCAGGGCTTTGTTGTCTTCAGGGCGGATTTTTGCTGAAAGGCCGGCCCAGGTTTTTTCGATAACCGACAATTTGAACAGCTGCAGATCTTCACTGCTGAAACGCTGCTCTGAATCACGCAGCCGGTTCATAAGAATCGCGGTCAGGCTCAACGAAGGGCAGATTACCGTTTCGCAGGCAAACGGCAGCTGAGCCTGCATTTCAGAGTAAACGGTAACCGCCGGGTTATATCTGGCGATTTCTTCTATCAATTCCGGATTCTGTCTTGTCTGGCTGATCCCGGCCAGGTAAACATGGCGAACTGCGGAGAAATCAATCTCTTTGAATTTGAGAGTTCTGAACCAGTCGAGGCGTC
>CAZPCO010000688.1:0-1631 GCA_964585025.1 uncultured bacterium
GGTCAAAGTGCGCCTTTACCGCCCCTTCAGCGCCGAGCACCTGGTCAAGGCTTTCCCGAAAACCGTTAAGAGCATTGCCGTTCTTGACCGCACCAAAGAACCTGGCAGCGCCGGCGAACCTCTCTATATCGATGTAAGAAACAGCATTGGCGAAGCTCTCGAAGCCGAAACCGCTCCGTTCACCAAATGGCCGAAGATTGTCGGCGGCCGCTACGGTCTGGGTTCGAAAGATTTCACCCCGAATCAGGTTCTTGCCGTTTTTGCCAATCTCAAGAGCGATAAGCCGAAAAATCATTTTTCCGTCGGTATCGTTGACGACGTCTGCAAAACCAGCCTTGAACTCGGCGAAGCTGTTGAAACCGGCGATCCAAAGACTTTCGCGGCGATGTTCTACGGCCTGGGTTCCGATGGTACTGTTGGCGCCAACAAGGATGCCATCAAAGTCATCGGCGACAAGACTAAAAACAACGCTCAGGGTTACTTCGTTTATGACTCAAAGAAATCAGGCAGCATGACCATTTCGCACCTGAGATTCGGTGAAAAGCCCCTGCGCTGCCCATACCTGGTTTCACACGCCAATTTCATCGCCTGCCACAAATTCAGCTTCGTCGACAACTATGACATGCTGAAGAATCTCAAAACCGGTGGCACTTTCCTGCTCGAAACCGAATACAGCAAAGACGAAATCTGGGATAAACTGCCGAAGGAAACTCAGCAGCGCCTGATCGACAAGAAGGCGAAGATGTATGTCATCAACGCCATCAAACTTGCTGAATCTATCGGCCTCGGAAACCGCATCAATCTGTTCATGCAGACCTGTTTCTTCGAAATCTCGAAGATTCTGCCCCGCGAAGATTACATGAAGTATCTCAAGGATGCAGCCAAGAAAACTTACGGCAAGAAGGGCGAAGAAGTCGTTAAGATGAACTGGAAAGCCATCGACATGGCTGTAGAAAATCTTTTCGAAGTCAAAATCCCGGCTGCCGCTACCGCCAAGCACAAAATCAGACCGTCCATGACCCTCAAGAACGCTCCGAAGCTCGTTTCTGACGTTCTCGAACCGATTCTTGCCGGCAAAGGCGATGATATCACCGTAGGTCAGATGCCCAACGACGGCACTTTCCCGACTGGTACCAGCCAGTATGAAAAACGCAACGTCGGTATCAAGATGCCCCTCTGGGATGCAGACACCTGCATTCAGTGCGGCATGTGCTCTCTGGTTTGCCCGCACGCCGCCATCAGAACCAAGGTCTATGATCCGAAGTTCGCCAAGACCGCTCCGAAAACCTTCAAGTCATGCAAAGCCAAAGGCTTCAAGGAAGATCTGTCGTTCACCGTTCAGGTCGCCCCGGAAGACTGCACTGGTTGTGGCGCTTGTATCAGCATCTGCCCGGCTTTCCAGAAAGATGCCGCCGGCAAGAAGCTTGAAACCAAAGCGATCAATCTGGCCCATAAAGATGAAGGCATGCGCACTCACGAAGCTGAAAACTGGGATTATTTCCTCAACAAGATCCCTGATCCCGACCGCTCACTGATCAATATCAGCACCATCAAGGGCACTCAGTATGTGAAGCCGATGATGGAATTCTCAGGCGCCTGCTCCGGCTGTGGTGAAACTGCTTACATCAAGC
>CAZPCO010000689.1:0-1627 GCA_964585025.1 uncultured bacterium
AGCATAGGCATCAAAAATCAGGTGACCATCAGGGAGGTTTTCGCAATATTGCCGATACTCGTCAAAATGTACTGTTCTTGTTGTATCGCGACTGATGATGGTCAGGAATTCGCTGGATCGGTTCTGGCCCGGCTGCAGCTGGTTCACAAGCTGACCCAGATGGGAAAAATGACTACTAAGGTGTTTCATCATTACCGGCGGGGTACGGTTAATATGAAACATCAGGTAGTCAAGGGCAGTCTGACTTTGGCTCTCCAAAAGTTTCTGAGAGATATGTGCCCAGAACGGGTCGAAACAACCCGAATCCAGAAAACGTTTCAATTCAGTATCGAGATCGGTGGCCATTTCCGAACCTGGGAAGTGTAGAGAAGCCATGATCTTGAGCTGGGTATACTGAATTCTGACTGCATCATTGCCAATATTTCGGCGGGCTTCAATCAGGCAGGCGTATGCCTCTTTCTCTCTTCCTTGAAATAACAAGGATGAAGCAAGGCCATACTGCAGGTCTGCTATTTGAACTCCGGTTGAACCACGCGTCTGCGCTTCCTTTTCCATCATTCTATAATGTCTTTCTGCCTCATTAAAACGATTGTTGAAAATGTGCGACATGGCCAGAAGGGTTGCACCGACGTGGCAGGCTCTGGGTTCCAGATTGTTTGTATTCTTGATCGTCTCGGCGTTGATGTGCCAGGTTCTTGCGGCAGCGGTTTTCCCAAGCAGTTCACATATCCATGACAGCAGCATTGATGTCTCGTACATACCACTGTAATTCTTTTTTTCCTCCCGCATAACCAGAACTTCACGAAAAATCTTCATCGCTTTGAAGAGATAGCCCAGTTTGAGATAAAGCTTGCCCAGACCCATGCCGGCAACCGATGCGCTCCAATGGTTATTCTGCATTTTATAGAGACTGTAACCACGAGTCAGTTCGAGACGTGCCCGGGCAAAATTCCCGGTATCGAATTCGACCAGACCCAGATTGGTGAGAAAAGAAGGCATCAGGGTCTGCATTTTGTATTGCCGCGCCAGATGGAGCCCGGCATGATAGTGACCTTTGGCTGCCTGCGGATGACCACGGGAAAAATAGAGGTTTCCGAGTGAATTTTCAGTTCTGGCAAGACCGGCGTGGTCTTTGGCAATTTCGAAAGCCTCTCTGGCAAGAAAAAGCTCTGCCAGCGCTTCATCATCGCGATTCAGACGTTTGAGAACCAGTGAAGTTGCAAAGCAGAGATTTCCCATAGCGTTGCCGGCCTGGTCTTCATAAAAGGCCTTAGCTTCTTCCAGAAGCGTTACTGCCTCTTCAAAACGTTCCTGTGCCGAAAAAGTTTTGGAAATATCAATGTAGGCTGTATGGGCTAGTTTGATGCCGCGCGTCAGATAATGCGAGGCGATGAAATTTATAATCTGGAAGCGTCCGGCATAAAAGAGCGCTTGACTGAGATTTTCAAACCTGGCAATGACTTCATTGTCCAACCCGATCAAAGCCCCGATATAAATCGCGGCCTCAGCTCGTGACAAGTCCGAACTGGCAAGGTTGTTATTCAGCCATTCATTGATTTCTTCACGGCGCAGGTTGAGAACGTCGGTTCTGCTGGTTATAAAAGAAACCAGCATTCTTGGCACCATC
>CAZPCO010000690.1:0-1626 GCA_964585025.1 uncultured bacterium
AGTCATTTCCTGTTTTTTATCGACCAGAACAGGTGAACAGGCTCCGGCGTTCGAATAAACACCAGCACCGGTATCGGCATTGTAATAAAGATACTGAAAGGTCATAACTTTGCGTTGGGCGCGAGTTCTGGTTTCGTGGACAATCTGATGTAATCTTGTCAGCACTGAAGCCGGGTCTTGCAGACATTCCTTACATCTTAAAATTCCGGCTTTTGCCATTGCCATTATCAGATATGCACCAACCCCATGACCTGCAACATCTCCCGTCACGATGACATAATTGCCGTCATCCGCTTTAAAGTAATCGAAGTAGTCCCCGCCCAGTTCGGTCATAGGAATATTTTTCCCGAACAGATCGAATCTGGCATCATAGACCCCTTGTTGTGGAAGCAGTCTGGATTGAACGATACCGGCGAGTGAGAGCTCTTCAAAATCTGCAATGCTGGAATTGAAAATTCGCGCCATTTCTCCAAACTCGTCATCAGCGAGCTCAGATAATCTGAAAGAAAAATCTCGTTGCCGGATTGCAAGAGCGCCATTCTGAAGCTCGGTCAGAGGCAGCACAAAGCTTGCCGAAAAGATAATTCCCAGACCGAGCAGCATGACAACAGTCATCAAACCTGCAGAAAGCATGAAATTTCTCTCCTCATTAATCTCAGCTTCAATCCTTTCAAGCGGATAAAAGGCATACAGGCAGTAGTTATCGAGATTCGGTGCTCGCATGCCGGCATATACATAGTCTTGGCCGTCAAAATTGACAAAGCATGGATTTACGGCCGGATGTTCACGGGTCTTGAAAAAAATTTCGGCAAACCACCTATTGCTCTCGGTTATGTTTTCTTTCTGGTTAAAAATGGAACCATCGGAATACATGAATTTCAGGCTAAACGGATTAAGGGTAAAATTGCTCAGATTCTTTTGAAGAAACCTCTCCTGCAACTGCCGGTTCTGAAAAAAGATCATCAGGAAATAATCTATAATTACATCATTATTCAGTGAAATCAGTTTAACCAGCAATGGACTGGTTCGGTCGACCAGGCCAAGCATAAAAATTTTATCGGTGGCAAGCATCATACTTTGAATTATTTCGTGAAAAGGTCTCTGATAAACCATTTCAGCAACAAGTTCAGTTTCTGTCAATTTATTACCGGTAGCCGACCCATTCATCTCTGACATATAGCTCGCAGCAATATCTCTTGCCACCTTTAAGTCGAGAAGAGCTTTGCTAACTGGTTTTCCAACCTTTTCGAAGGCAATAAACCTATTCCCATCAAGAATTCCGAATTCGCTCATCAGTTTTGCAGGCGAACTCGCGATAAGACGCATATAAAGTAGAGAATCGCCAAACTGCTTCTTAAACTCCTGCATTATTTCACTACTGCCAAACTTTTGCGGCAATTGTTGCCGAATATCTGGCAATAAGCGGTTGACCTTATGAATGATCGATGAATTGATGGTAAGGCTTCGTCTGTCTACATGCTGGATATAACTGATACATGTCTGATAGGCGCTTTCGACAAGAGCATTTCGCTTGCGGGAGACATGATCCGAGGCAGCCAGAGTTAAAAGCAGCAAAGGCAGACCCGTGGTAACCGCCAGCATGAAAAGAATCTGCAGCTTAACAGA
>CAZPCO010000691.1:0-1624 GCA_964585025.1 uncultured bacterium
GCTGCAATTATTCTCACAGGCCTGGGGCTTATCTATCGCCTGTTTTCAGGCGCGTGGGCCCCAAGAATTTCGATCCGCTACAAACTGGTTGCGATCTTTCTCTTTGCCGTGTATCTGCCGGTTCTTGGTCTTTTTACCCTTGGCTACAATGGACTTCGCGACCACCGCACCGTTCTGGAAAACCAGGCCAACAAAGAAATCATCGACGTACTGATGGAAATAGATACCGGTTTTTCGATCAAGGAAAGAGAGATTCTCGCAACATTCGACAAGTTTTATCATGATCGCAGCTGGCACAACCATCTTTCCGGAACCTGGAAAGAAGCGGATCTGGCAATCAGAAAGAGCCTGGGAATCGGCAAACGAGGGGAGAATTTTTTCAACTTGCTGGAAGTCAGAGATATTGAACAGAACCAGCTCTATTCTACCACCACAGGCGAGGCCAACGACCGGGTGAAAGCCATGGGCAAAAGCATGTCGCTTATCTGTCTCGAGAAAGTAATGCCTCAGAGATTGCAAAAGGCCGGCATTAAGTTGAAACAATCTGACCTGGTGCTGACAAGCCTCCTGGAGAACCCGGTATTGGGGTTTTCCCACCTGTTTGAACAACCAGGAAAGATGGTTGAAATGGAATTTGAGGGGATGAATACCTACTGGTACTGGAACTATTATCCGGACGAGGGAACCAGAGTTGCTTACATCGGCGGCAACAGCAAGGTTCAATACAATGCCCTGGATTATCTTGAAAAGGCGATGCAAAAGCGGTTCAGTCTTGGTAACACTGCTATCAGACTGGTTGCACATCTTCCAAGCAGTCAGTTATGGATTCCCGGGGATATCTATGGCGAAGACCAGCTGCAGAGTCTTTTCAGGTTTTCCAGCCTGAATGACAAAATTGCCACGACCAAACTCGAATATGGCGGGCAAAAGTATCTGGCAGCCTGCATGCCCGGAATAAAACTCAAGGACTTCTTCGTTGCCAGCCTTTATCCTGCAGGCGAGATCGATGCCCGCATTGCCGGCATGTGGCTTCAGATCAACCTCGGTGTTGCCTTTATTTTGATCATTGCAGCCTTGACAGGAATGCTTCTTTCGAAAGCTTTTCTGCAACCAATTTCTGAGCTCAGCCTTGGCCTCAGAGCACTGCGGAAGCGAGATATTCATTTCAGAGTCGACATCGGCAGTCATGATGAACTGGGCATACTCGGCAGGACTTTCAATCTGATGATGGCCGAAGTAGAGGAAATGCTGATTGCCGGGTCAGTGCAGCACTGTCTGATTCCAGCGACTCTGCCGCAGTTTGCAGGCTACGAAAGTCTGGTCTTCAACCGAATGGCGTCTGACGTTGGAGGCGATTACGCCGATATGTTCGATCTGCCCGACAATCGCCGCCTGATAGTCATTGGCGATGTAACCGGGCATGGGGTCAGTTCTGCAATTTTGACAGCCATGGTAAAGGCGTCGGTTTTCAGGTTTGCAGTCCGAGATACCGATCTGCAGACAATGCTGCGCAAGCTCAGCGAGATGATTTTTGAACTGCTGCAGCGACGTAAACTGATGACCTTCTGCGCCATAATTCTTGACTGCGGGAGCGGGCGTTTCATCAGCGCCAATGCCGGGCACC
>CAZPCO010000692.1:0-1621 GCA_964585025.1 uncultured bacterium
CCAGGCTGATCGAATCATATTTCTTGCCACACCAGAGAGTGTAGACTATCTGATCGAATAAGCGAAGATTTGTTTCATTAATCAACAGGAATCTGCCGAATCTTATTTAAAGGCAAACAATGAAAAGAAGATTCCTGTTAACCGCGATTGTGGTCATGGCGCTGTTTTTTCCAGGCTCCAGGGCATTTCTTGCCAGTGGAAGAAACAGTATGATGCACGACGCCATGGCACCAGTTAACGGCCGAAAGGCCGAAGTTAACTTCTATGCTCTTCTTAACAATTCAGGCCGGGAATACCAGAGCTGGGTCAGAGACGGGCGAAGGTATCTGCAGCGTCGTGAGTATGAGCAGGCCATCTGGGCATTCCGCAAAGCCATTGAATTGCGTCCGGCAGCTGAAGAATCACGATTTCTTCTTGGTTACACCTATGAACAGCGTGGCCTTGAAGGGCTGCCAGGCGATACCACCGACTGGGACAACCTGGCCACCCGCGAATATATCACAGCCATCGAGCTGGCAGATCATCTGCCCTCACGTTTCAACCTGGCGATCCTATACCGGCGTCACGGTCGCTTTGAAGAAGCACGTCGGCATCTTGAGCATATTTTGCAGATCAAAGATGCGGGCACTCTGGGGCACAAAGCCGCTGACGAACTCGGCGCGATTTTCCATCAGGATGTCAGGCCACGCAGCATTTCAAGTACAGTGAGGGATATCACCTCACCAGGATCAGAAGGCATTTAAAAGCAGGGTTTCTGACGCTTTCAGTCTGTCTCGCGGGGCTTTCGATAAGTGGTTTCAGCACTTCAGCCAGTAATGACGGTGTCGAAGCGCGACTTTTCAAAAGCATCGAAACTGCCGCCGGCAAAGGGCAGCTCGCCAATGCCAAGGAAGATATTCAGCGAGTTCTCAAACTGAATCCAAGGCACCCCGGGGCAATATTTTATGCGGGGCAATATTCGTATGAAACAGGTAATTTTGCCAATGCCGAGAAATTTCTCAAACGCATTCTGAGCAACGAAACCTACGGATCGAAAGCCAGCCAGATTCTGGCAGACATCGGGCTGAAAAAGTATAACGTCAAATTCAAGGAAACTCTGGAAGTCTATCTTTCCGGGGAATCATTCAGCCAGGCGCTCGATCTTTGCGAGGAAGCACTTGAAACCATGCCAGAGAATCAGGACATCCATTTCAAGGCAGCCTACAGCGCCTGCATGCTGGGGCAACAGGAAGTTGCCGAACGCCACCTCGCCGCCTTCAGCAAGCTTGCCGGAAATTCCGGCGCGGCAGCCGAGCTGCAAACTTTTGTCAATGCATGGTTTGCGGGCAATTATGATTCTGAAGCAATTCTTGACCAGCTTCTATCCATTACCAGCCGCGACCTTCTGACAATGCCGGTCAGAAAACGAATCAAGGATTTGATCGTCAAAACCCGGGCAATCGACAAGTTCGAGAGTTTCATCAAAAGAGAAAAGCAGGCTCAGGGCGCTGATACCGGCAGCCTCGAGCGTGAACTCATCAACTTTCTTATCGAAGAAAAGCAGTATGAAAAGGCTTTGGAACTGGTAAACATGCGGCCCGTCGATTCAATCGACGACAACCTCTTATATATCAAAATTCTG
>CAZPCO010000693.1:0-1620 GCA_964585025.1 uncultured bacterium
GGTAGTCGAAGCTAGAAACCATAACGGCCGCAGATACTTTGAAAATCCTGGCGATTCAGGCCTGCAGGAACTCTGGGCGCAGCGGCGCCCTGCTTACCTGCTGGAAGATCGCAGCCGCATTCTCGCCCTCGGGGCCAAAAATGTCAGTCGTCTGGAACTGGTTGTTCACGGCATTAAATATGCCGAATTTCGCAGCTATCAATTAGGCCGCGATGAAAGCTGGGTGTTGATGAAGGCTGAATAGATGCTTCAGATTGCCAGGCACAGGCCGCAGAGTGCAATGATGAGCAGCGGTGCCGGGTTGAAGCAGGTCAGATAGGCGATGATCGGCCCGGCAATCGGCAGCAGCCAGATCGTGAATGTAAATGCAACTAAACAGGCGCGTCGCTTCTCTTCAATGTTTGCCAGCAATAAAGCCATGGCCGGAAAAAGTATCACCAGATCGTAATCAAAACCGAATGGGCTGGCCAGAAGGGTGGCAGCAATCAGCCCGGCAGCCTTCTGAGCATTGCTTCTGCCGCTTTTCCATAAAATAAATACAAACGACAGACTGCATAAACTGGCGATGAACTGCGCCACCCGACTGAAATCTGAAGAAAAACCGGCCAGCCTGAGAGCAGCGTATGGGGTTGGCATCTTGAACAGCGGAATTGCGCCATTTTCAAGAATACCCGCAGCTTGCGGGATATTAGCGATAAAAGCCTGCCATGGCTCAGGGCCCCAGCAGAGTAAAGTCAACCCTGTGAGGCACGCCAGGCTGACCGCCAGGCCTGCAAGTGCGCGCCAATATCGGCCTGCAATCAGTGCCGGAACGACCAGAACGAACAGATGTGGTTTATAGCTGAGAATGCCGAGAAGCATTCCGCCGGCAAAAGGATATTCTGTGAGCAGCAGGCAGCCTCCAAACAGAAATGCGGCGGTTAAAAAGCCGTTCTGGCCCTGAAGAAAGTTTTGAAACGTCGCAGGAAAAGAGAAAAAAATCGGCAGGACATTTTTTTGGGGAAATGTTTTGTACAATATGAAAACTAAAGGTGTGATACTAAAAAGCAACCAGAGAAGCAAAGCTGTTTTATAGCTGAAAAAAGACAGCGGATAGACAAAAAGAAGAAATGTTGGGGGATAATGCCATGCATACCAGCTTACGGGCATTTCGGCTGTCTTTTGCTCGAGGCCGTGAAAATAGGCCCGATTGTAAATTTGCCCGACCTGGCCTTCGCGACTTGCGATACTGGCTGAATAAAAAGTTATGAAATCGGTTCCTACCGGGGTGCCACGACTGTCGACTACATTGCTGGCCGAAAAAAGCCAGGCGATCATAATCGCGGCATACACTGTAACCACCAGTCTTGGCCAGATTGCCAGTCTGGTTTGGTTGAAGAAATGATTCATCAGACCTGATCACCCTTCAATGGGTGTTCCTGCAGAAACCTATCAGGTTGGAGTTGGCATGGCTCTTTCAAGGGCCGCCGGGATTCTATCGATATAATTCGTCTGCAGGGTTCCTGAAAAAAGCAGCAGTGTCGACATGACGGCAAGTGCAATCAGAGCGATCAGGAGAGCATATTCAACCAGACCCTGGCCTCTTTTTTTATTTCTTTTCACAAGTCTCACTTCCTGTTC
>CAZPCO010000694.1:0-1349 GCA_964585025.1 uncultured bacterium
AATGCCCTGCCGTGAGGTTTTGAACCGTTCCTGCAGCATCAGCAGGTCCTTGTCGACCTTTTTGGTATTGGTGCCAAACACAACCAGATCTTTTTCGAATCTCTTGATCATGCGCCGCAGATCTTCGATATCGGAAGTCGTCAGGTTGCACTTTTTGACGATCTGCCCAAAATTGGGCGCCTGGGCGATCTCGATGACATTCTCGCTGATATGCTGAATCAGCCTGATTGCATAGTATTTATCGAGGGGCCGCATCCGGGCAATGCCTCTGGCAGTTTGAGTTTTAACCCAGCCCTTCTGCAGATAGGTGCCAAACACCGCGTGAACCTCGTCGTTGTCAGCAATTTTCGGCGACGGGTTCGAATTCCAGACGATCATACTGCGCTTCGAATCGAGTTTCGGCTTTTCCTGATTTCGGGTCAGCGGCTCGGTATTCGGCGGAATTCGCAATGACAGCGTCACCTGTTTATCCCGCATTTCCTGAGGCACCGGAATGGTAATCGTTGAATCGGCCTTGACCGAAAAGGTAAAAACACCGGCAAGCGCCACCATCATTCCAAAAGGAACAAGAGTTCGCAGGCCTGGCAGTAATTTAGTCATGTAGTACCTCCGGAATTAATTCTCTTCACAGCCGCCTATCGGCAGAGTCTGCAGATTTTTTAACCGGAAATACCTGAAAATATGGACATTTTATGAATAAGATTGCTTCGTCGCTGCGCTTCTCGCAATGACAAAAACCTTTAACGGCATGCCAAGGCATAAGCAGGCCACGAACCAATATCGATGAGATTGCTTCGCCGCTGACCTTCCCGCAATGACTCAATACTGTCACTGCGAGGAAGAGAGTAATTGCGCAGTCGAAGAGCAAGCATGAGATTGCTTCGTCGCTGCGCTTCTCGCAATGACCCGATACTGTCACTGCGAGGAAAAGAGTAATTGCGCAGTCGAAGAGCAAACTTGAGATTGCTTCGTCGCTGACCTTTCCGCAATGACTCAATACTGTCACTGCGAGGAGCAAAGCGACGAAGCAGTCGCAAATATAGAACTGTTATTCACTCGAGCTCGCCCGGCAACCGGGTCAATTGCCTAAACCTCAATATATTACGAAATTGAGTCTGCCTTGTTGGTCGGAGGTTCAGACCTTAACTTCGTAGAGGTCGTTGGGGGTGTTGGTCAGCTTCAGCAGGCCTTTTTCCTTGACGAGAAAAACGTCTTCGATTCTGATGCCGCCCCAACCCGGCAGATAGATGCCCGGTTCGACGGTGAAGGTCACGCCGGCCCTGATTTCGTCTTCACATTTTTTTGACAGTGATGGTGCCTCGTGAACTTCGAGACCAAGCGAATGGCCG
>CAZPCO010000694.1:1359-1615 GCA_964585025.1 uncultured bacterium
ACATCTTTGCAGATAGCACCGACTTTAATCGCCTTGATCGCCTTTTTCTGCGCTTCATGTACGATAGAGTAAATCTTTTTGAACTTTTCGGTAGCTTTACCTAGAAAAACGGTGCGGGTCATATCTGAATGATAGCCGTCATAAACAGCACCGAAGTCGATTTTGACCATTTCACCCTTTTTCAATTTGCGGGAACCTGGCTGGGCGTGCGGGCAAGATGAATTCGGCCCGGCCGCGATGATAGTCGAAAAACTTG
>CAZPCO010000695.1:0-1610 GCA_964585025.1 uncultured bacterium
ATGTATTTCCAGCATGAGACGATACCGACTTTGTCGGTGTTGAGGTTTTTCAGCAGGCGGGCCTTTTCGGGGTAGCCTTCGCGGTTGAACAAAGCTATGGCTTCGGTTCTCGTCATGGTCTTTTTGCCGAAAGGTTCGTCTTTGCCAATAATTTCAAGCATTTTTGCTTTGATGTAGCCCAGAATCTGCTCTGAAACCGGAACATCGGTGAACAGGTCGTAATAATAACCGTTACCGATTGAATGGTCGATTGCCAGGCGGGCATTGCGGTAGAGTTCCATGATGGAACGGGCGAGAACGAAAGTCAGGCTGCGGCGGTAGCAATCGCGTCCTGCTGGAGATTTATAGTTGAGAAATTCGATATTGCAATCCATTTCTGGGGCAAAATCGAGGCTGAGAATATCATTGTTGACTTTGGCGCAGATATAGGGGAGCCCATCAGCCAGCGGCAGCTGCTTTGCAAGTTCGATTATCTGTTTACCTTTTTCGAGACTGTGTTTGCTGCCATCAGGCAAGGTGATGGTCAGTGTTTCAGCGGTCTTGTCATTATCAATCATTTCTTCCGGGGAATTAGTCATCGTCAACCTCTATGAAAATATATGGGATTCAAACAACAGACCCCGCATGGTCGCGGGGTCTGCTTTGCACAATACACCCGCCGTTCAGGTATGCATACACCTGACAGCGTTATTTGCTCTACATTCACTCAACAGGACAGGATATTTTGACAATCTCATTTTGATCCATTTTGAATTTTAGCAAAACATAATATTATCATATCCTGTGAGGGCATGTCAATTATCTGGCGTTTGCCTTTTTATCGGTAATGTTTTTCTTGTTTTCCAATCCTGATCGCGATCGCGATCGTGGTCGAAGTTTTGATAATTCACAGATTATCGACATCTATTACTTCAGCGATAAAGATTCCAATAATGACAGCGAGCCTGATCCCGTCAGTTTCATTCCCTGAATCCATGAATCTTTCATGCCATGTGGCTGTATTCCTTGTCGGGAGATGAGAAAGGGCGTATAATTTAAGTGGATACGGTTTGGGAGATTATATCGCTGCAAATTTTGAACGTCAGGTTAAATCAGCCTGAACGGAGAACTTGTATGAAAAAATGCAGAAGTTTCTGCTCCGTACAAACTGCCGTTCGGGCTATGCTTGTTTTGCTGTTTTTTACGATGCATTTCTCGGTTCTGGGGCAGTTGGCCCCAGCCAAAGTGCAGCTAAAAACAGTTGCCTCAGGTAACCAGATTACCTGGATTGACGGTGGCAGTGACGGCACAACCTCGACCGTAAAATATGAAATCGGTCGCGGCGAAGTTGTGGGGGCATATTCCACAGTCGGTGAAACCACAAGTCTATCTTTTTTCGATACAACAGCTGTTTCAGGTCAGGCTTGCTATTATGCCGTCAGAGAAGGCTATACCGGTTGGATACCCCCACCGGTTCAGACTTTCAGAATTGAAGCGCGCGATCTCTATACCGACAACTGGAACGGCGCCTGGATTGAGGTTCTTGATTCATCTGATAACCAGATTACCACGGTTTCCGTTCCTTCCGCGACGACTACAGCTCTGGTTCGTGTCGACGATCAGTCTGCCGG
>CAZPCO010000696.1:0-1601 GCA_964585025.1 uncultured bacterium
AAATCGTTGCCGATATGCATGAAAAGGGAATGGTTAAGCAGGATGACGCTTTCAAAGTGCATGTCATACCAGGCTGGGAAATGCAGGAAGCCGACTACGCCGAAATCAACGCCAAAATTGGTGCCGAACGTGTAAAAAAATACGTTGAATTCAACAAAGGTTTTTCAACCCGCGATATGTGGATGCAGGACTGGGGAGAAGTCGGCGTCGTCAAGATCAAGGGTGAAGCCAAACCGCAGACAGTTGTTTTCGACTCGAATCGTGGCCGCGACAATGCTGAATTGCCACAGATTCTTGCAAATTTCTGGAACAGTTATCTTTTAAAGAATCCTTCAGAGCAGAATTCCGGTGGCGACTACGGCGGCAATATCGAAGTCACTCCCGACAATATTCTTCTGATCGGCAATACTTCGACCGAAGAATTACGCACTTTCCTTGAACAGCACGGCTACAAAAACCGCATGGCAGTTCTTGAAACCGACTGGCTGCATGTCGGACACGTCGACGAATATATATCTGTATGCCCTAATCCAAAAGCGCTGCGCGGCTATACGCTGATAAAGGCCAATCCAAGACTGGCCCTCAGACTGATAAAAGACACCACAGATGCTGAATTGAAAACCATTCCCCACAAGGAATACCGTGACGCGCTGCTGAAAGTAAAAAAATATCTGGTAAAGGCAGAAGCTGACCGTGCTGCAGCGCAAAAGCAAGGGCGGCGACGTTCCCGGAAAGCTTTTTCAGAAGCAGTTCTTGAGTATCTTGAAGGCTCCGACGAAATGCTCGCCCAGTCAAATTCAGGCGTTTCTCTTTCGTCAGGGCATGAGGTCGCTCAGGGCGAAATTGAAGAGTTCATCAAATTGAACCTTACCCTCGGCAACCTTATCGACACTAACGTAAAAAAAGCCTGCGATACAATTTCTGAGGTCAGAAACGACGCCGGCAAGCCCCATTCCGTTCTTTCTTTTCCTGCATTGTATCGAAAGACTTACCAGGGCAAGCATATAGCCTATCTGCCTGGCAGCGTTAACCAGCTGATCCTGAACAACCAGCTCATCGTCCCCGATCCGAAGGTTAAGGCAATGCGGCAATACATAAGCATTACTGCCGGTAAAATCGGTCTGCATGCCAACTTCATCGATTCATTGCCATATCATAACCTGCAGGGCCAGCTTCATTGCGGCACCAATGTCTTCAGACATCCCAATAAGTATTTCGTCGTTCCGAAGTAAGTTGCAGACTGCCGAAAGGAACATTACTGGCCCCTTTGTCAGCAAACAGGCGACAGTCAATTTGCATGCGCCATCTCTGGCCGGGTGCGAAAAACTCTGGAAATATGCCTTGAATGCTGGCAAACCAGCATCAATTGTTTTGTTTGCTCTGCCTGGCATGCTATACTGAGATATAGAAATATTTTGCGAGGAAGCATTTGTACATCAGAAATCTTACAGCACTCAAAGGCTTAACCACACGCCTGGTTCTGCTGTTAGTTATGATTTTTGCCAGCTGTCTGCAGTTGCCGGGGGCCTCAACATCCGTCGAACTGCCGGCAGCAGCAAAAACCTGGAAGGGCCGCTCAACCGCCATCGCTTCATGCTTTC
>CAZPCO010000697.1:0-1585 GCA_964585025.1 uncultured bacterium
ATATCTTTGATGCCGCCGAGAGCGCGATCGAGTTTTTCGCGTTCTTTGCGCATTCTGGAAGCTTCTTTTTTGGGATACGATTCAATCTTACCGCTGTCGATGAGATCGTTGAGTTCTTTGAGGCGGGTGATGCGCTTTTCGATGGTGACGTGGTTAGTCAGCATGCCGCCCAGCCAGCGGTAATTGATAAAAAACATGCCGCAGCGTTCGGCTTCCTGTTTGATGATTTCCTGGGCCTGGCGCTTGGTGCTGACGAAAAGAATCGGCTTGCCTTCGCGAACCACGCTCTTGATGAAATCGCAGGCTTCATCGAGCAGTTTGGTGGTCTTCTGCAGGTCGATGATGTAAATGCCATTGCGGGCAGTGAAGATGTACTTGGCCATCTTCGGGTTCCATCTTCTGGTCTGATGACCAAAATGCACGCCCGCTTCGAGCAGGCTCTTCATTGATACCATTGACATTGAAACTGTACCTCCGAAATAATTCCGAAAAAAGTTAAGTTGGTTTGGCTATGTTATCTTAAATCAGTCTGCTGGTCAAGTGAAAAGTGATTGCTGATCACTGCTGCAGAATGGCAGGGGCCCGAAAGGCTCTTTGGGAGAGGTTTGAGGCGTAATCGGCGTGCGTACTCTCACATCAGCAGAGGATTAGCTGCTTCTGAATGTGATGGTGAGATGGGCTGTTGAAGCAGGTTTGCTCTTGTATTGAAAAATACTGCAACATATTGTAACATATTGAAATGGCAGTCGATAAATTACTAACTCTCAACGAAATTTCACAAAAGCTGCGGGTTTCCAGACATACCGTACAGGCATGGATTTCCCCCAGTTCGCCAAATCATCGACCTGAATTTGCAGCGCTTGCCAGGCATGCTGGTCGCAAAACCGTTTTTCTTGAAGAAGACGTTGAAATCTGGCTGAACCAGCGCCGCGGCGCTGTTTATTCCGTCAGTTACAGTGAACGCTCTGCTTACTGGCGTGAGAAATTCGTCGCTGGTCGAGGTTTGCTCAAAGGCCTGGTTCGCCCTCCGGAAATGAAACGTTCAGAAAAGAAAGCGGTTTTCGGTGAAGGCTTGCTCGCTTTGGATGCAGAACCCATGCTGATCTGGCTGACCGATGGCAATGGTGCTGCCGAAATTTTTTCCCTGGTCGGCAGAGCCGAGGGGTTGGTTCTTGCCGTTCCCCTGGCATTCTGGATTCTCCGCCGGGCGGGTCGCAGCCGGAGTCATTCCAGTCGCATTCATGATTTCATTCTCGATCAGAATATTTTTGAACTCGCTCCATTCAACGAAGATGCCTTGAGGCGTTCTTCAGAACTGCCTCATGCGGCCGGAGAACTGTCGATTCAATCTTATTGTTGCAGTATGGCAGGCGGTGCGGCTATTTTTCTCACCGGTAACTCGTCTTTACTTGCTGTGCGCGGTTTGTCAGTAAGTGGTTTCTAACCTTTACCCGCTTCTGGCAAAAAAAAATGCCCTACCGGCACTATTTATTGGTATAATCTTTTGAGCTGTTTTTGCCATTTAATTATAGAAGCCAAGGAACGCAGTTTATGATAGAGGAAATCCTGCTCAGTCTACAGGATA
>CAZPCO010000698.1:0-1578 GCA_964585025.1 uncultured bacterium
GTGGCTCTCAAACTGCGCGAATCTGAGCTGTTCGATAAACTTATATCTTCCCCGGAAGACATGCAGCGCTTTGTCGAAACCGCAGCAGCCTCTGGCTCCGATATGCTTGGCCGTTTCTATGATCGCGTCAGATTCGAAGCCGCCCATGAAAGACGTGGCGATCTCGGCGCTCTCCTTGAAGGCTGGCACGGCGAAGACGACCTGTCTCAGATCGATCGCAGCCTGAAAAAAGTCGCAATGATCTATGGTTGCGAAGTTAACCTGCTCGATGGCGAATGGCGCAAGGCTTCCGATGGCCGGCGCTTCTGGGTCAGCAACGAATACCCTGATATCGTTCTTTCTGCTGCTGAATATAAAAAATATCTCAACAGTGCTACGCCCGTAGAAGACTGAAAAACACTGACCGCAATAGCTCTGCTGAATTTTCAGCAGAGCTATTTCCAGTTACGGAAAGGTATTTTTGAACTGATTATTTCGACGGTCGGCAGTCGGTTGGCGTTGAGAAAAGTTGCCAGACTGTTGCAGGCGAGTTCCATGTGCGGCGAGGGGCCGACCACAATGGTTCTAATGCTGCTGTCACCATGCTCGTCGGCAATCTGAAAGTTGTAATAGGGAATCAACGAAAACTCGCCTTCACGGAAGGCAAATTGCGGTGATTTGCTTGAAACTACCGACGAAACCAGGCGCCATTCCTTTTCTTCAGAGAAGCTCTCGTCTTTGATGATCGGGGCAAGCTGGCAGACACTGGTATTGATGATCTGCAGCATTTTTTCGTGCTGAACAGGTTTGTGCCCACAGAATTCACGGCACCAGTTTTCGATGAGGTAGCTCACCAGTTCCATCTGCAGTCCCGGGTTGTAGACGCAGGGCCAGATGACGAAGTGCTGGCGTTTGGCGATATTGTTGAGTTCTTTCAGATTGAAGCCGATGGCGTAGCCCTTGCCCAGATTTCCGTAACCACGCCACTGGCTGAGCAGGTCGCTTTCCTCGCAAAAAGAGGCGATGCAGATATGACCCTGGTCGATGCGTGGGAGATTGCGTCTTATGTCGTTGAGAACGCCTTTTACAGCCGGATTTTGCACCTTGCTGGCCTGCTTCTTCAATTCCCGTTCGAGCAGTTTGAAGGTGAGAAAAACCTCGTTTTTGTCGTTAAGAAAGTGAACCTGGGTGGCCCACATCTCCCGGCGGGTGACGATCCCGAGAATGCCCTTCTGGGTCGTATAATGAAAAATGCTGTCGGGTGGCTGCAGCGGAAAAACTGTCTGATAGAGATATTTTTCGAATTTATCGAGCATGGTTGATCGCTTTGTGGGTTTCCTGAACTGGGCTTATTCTGCCACCATAAGCACTTATTTGTCTACAGGAAAACATTTGCTGGCAGATGTGCCTGCCTGAGCCTCTGAATAGCATGCCAATCGCTGTATTCTCGAACGTTCTCATGTTTTCGTATCACAACCGAACCAGGTATTTCAGCATCCGAATTTATCCTAACCAAAACCCATGGTATTCTGGAAAAAATGTCTGCATTTTTTTGTTGACTGCCAAATCGGGTTGCGCTATAATCACCCTCACGTCCCC
>CAZPCO010000699.1:0-1575 GCA_964585025.1 uncultured bacterium
GGAAAGCTCTGACGCCGAGGACGCTGACGTTGTAGCCGCCCTTGATGCGTTCTTTAACCTGACCTTCAACCGGGGTCTTGTTCTTGAAAGCTTCATCGAGTTCATCCCATGAACCGAGTTCCTGGGCACGGCGGAAAGACAGCAGCAGCTGACCGTGGCCGTCGTCAACCTTCTTCACATAAACCCTGATTTCGTCGCCAACATTGTATTTGGCTTCTTCGCCATCAAATTCGTCCATCGGAACGATGCCGTCTGATTTGTACCCGAGATCGACATAGATGCCGCTCTGGTTTTTCTCGATGACGGTGCCGGTTACTATGGCGCCCCTGGAGATTGTCCGGAACTCACCGCTCAGCGCTTCCTCCATCGTCATCTGATTTTCGTTGGCGCTTTCAGCCTGTTCCTTGTGGGTGTTCTTACTTTGGGTCATACGTTCCTCCATTGGGACCTTTTCGTCCCGGGTATTAGTTACAATTATGATAATCCGTTCAATGACCTGATCAATGGTCAGTGCGGTAGTATCCAGATACACAGCTCCATCTGCCTGTTTGAGCGGAGCGAATTCACGGTTCGAGTCATACTCGTCGCGCTGGGCGATTTCCTTTTTGAGGCTTTCGATATCAGCTTCAAAACCCTTTTCATGCAGATCATGCAGACGACGCTTCGCTCTTTCTTCGATCGAAGCAGTCAGATAGATCTTGGTGCGGGCTGCAGGGAAAACTACCGAGCCGATATCGCGACCATCGACAACCCAGCGACCCTTGCTGCCTATCTGCCTCTGCAGAGCGGTCATGCACTCACGCACGCCCTGGTCAGCCGCTACTGCTGAAACATTGCGGGCTACTTCGGGCTTGCGGATATCGTGGGTGACTTCGACGTTTTTAAGAAATACGCGTGGCTGCGATGAACCTTCGCTGGTTTCGAAGCGCAGACCACATTCGGCAGCGCAGCGTGCCAGAGCCGCATGGTCGGAAAAGTCGATTTTTTCCTGGAGAGCCTTCAGAGTTACGGCGCGATACATGGCGCCGGTGTCGAGATAACCGTATCCAAGCTTGTCGGCGGCCATGCGGGCAACCGTGCTCTTACCGGCCCCTGCTGGGCCGTCAATGGCGACTATGTCGCAGCTACCGGTTTTTCTGGGCGAATGCAAGTTTAGAGGCGCTCCTGATAACTCATCGGTTAGCGATAATGAACCGACTAATGGGCGATATCGTACACTATTTTCAGGCTTTATGCAACAAAAAAAAGCGCCCGAAAAAAATGACTGCAACCCTTTGAGGTCAGCGTCTGATGCAACTATTCAAGCAATTGAAGAAATCATGAAAAGAAATTTTTACACAGTCTGATGCATGCAAAAATATGCCCTTTTCGCTTCGGCATCCGAGAACTGCGAAAGCCATTGCCAGACGATGGTCGCCGGCAGGATCCAATTCTGAGCCCCCTGTTATGAACGGGCTCCCTTCTATCGAAAACCCGTCAGCCGCTTCACTGCATGTAACGCCTGCCTTCCTGAGTCCTTCGATCAGTCTGGAGATCCGGTCACTTTCCTTGTTGCGAAGTTCAGAAGCTCCACTG
>CAZPCO010000700.1:0-1572 GCA_964585025.1 uncultured bacterium
TCTCGCTTTTCCTGCTTACGGCAAAGGCTGTACAGGGAATCTCTTCTTCAGCCTTTTAAGATCATGGCGAACTGCCCCGAGGCCTCTTGCCCGACCGTTTCTATCGTGGCAGATACCGGCCAGGAGGTAATGAGCGAACTGGTCATTGGCGGCAAAAAATTCCAGCTGATCCAGTCGGCTTTCGAGATTTCGCCGGGCTTTCTGAATTTGATTATCTTTGAATGCCCCGACAGAAGCGTCAATACCTCGATAAAGAATCCATCCTGGAAGCAAAAAAAAGCCCAATAGCACGGCCAGACCGTTTAGAAGCGGAAACTTTCGACTGGCGGCGAATTGAAAAAACCGCGGCAGCAACCCCTGTGAAGTCTCCGATAATGTCCGTTCTGCCTGGAGACTCATGTGATGATCAGCTCCGAGTATTTTTGTTCTGCCTGAAAAAATGGATCAGCATTCATCTGAAGTTTAAAAATCCGGCAAAAAACCGGCTTGAAATATTTAATTGCTTCGTTCATGTATTTTGCGCTGCCCCTTGGCATTTGCGCCTCATCCAATTTGAAATAACTCTGTTCCCCGGTATGCTTTGCTTACATTCGGTAATTGTAATAGAATTATGCAATAATTCAAAGCGACAGCTCAGTATTTTGTGAGGTTATGATGACAGAACCACGACTTTTCATTACCCGGACAATTCCTTCAACCGGTCTGCAGCTCATTGAAAAAAGCTTTAAGGTCGAGATCTGGCCTGATTACGCTCCGCCGCCACGCGCGACCCTTCTGGAGCGCGTCAAGAATGTCGATGCTCTGGTCACTCTGCTTTCCGACAAAATAGATGCTGAAATCATGGCTGCTGCTCCTAAGCTCAAAATCATTTCGCAACTGGCAGTCGGTTTCGACAATATCGATATCGCCGAAGCTACCAGACGGGGAATCTGTGTTACCAATACCCCGGATGTTCTTACCGAAGCCTCGGCCGATTTCGCCTTCGCAATGCTTATGGCAGTTGCGCGCCGGGTTGTCGAAGCCGACCGCTATGTTCGCGACGGCAAATGGAAAGTTGCCTGGCACCCTTCTATGCTGCTCGGCCAGGACATTTACGGGGCCACACTTGGAATAATCGGCGCCGGCCGTATCGGTCAGGCTGTAGGTCGCCGCGGCCGGGGTTTCAATATGCGCATTCTTTACTGCAGCGGCTCAGCCAAACCAGAGTTTGAACGTAACTGCGATGCCAGATACGTCGATCTAGAAACTCTGCTTAAAGAATCTGACTTTGTCAGCCTCCATTGCCCTCTGACTGATAAAACCAGATGTCTGATCGATGCCAGGCGTCTGGCAATGATGAAGCCTGGCGCATATCTGATCAACAATGCCCGTGGGCCGGTAGTAGATGAACAGGCACTCTACGAGGCCCTCAAGACCGGGCACATTGCCGGAGCAGCTCTCGACGTTTTTGCCACTGAGCCAACTCCGGCAGATAACCCGCTTCTCAGATTGAACAACGTTGTTGTCGCTCCGCACATTTCGAGTGCCAGTACTGCAACTCGAGAAAAGATGTCACAGATGGTAGCCGCCAAC
>CAZPCO010000701.1:0-1570 GCA_964585025.1 uncultured bacterium
TGAAGTTTGTGCCCTGATTACTTATCAGGTTTGTCATCACCCTGCAGGGCAGTGACTTCTTCGGTTGGCTGAGATTGCTGCTGTGGTGGCGGGGCGACAGCAAAGTTTGCCGGGCGGATTCCCATGTAACTGAGTAATTCGTCACGGTGTTCCCACATTGTCCATATGGCCATCGTTGCAACCACATACAGGTAATTGAGCTCATCTGGTCTGACCAGCATTACCCAGGCAATCGAAAGCAGTGGCATGGCACCGGCGGCACTTAAGGCACCCGGTTTACTGGAGGTGCCCCAGAAGGCAAGCCAGAAACCCAGCAGCGAGGCAAAAAGAGCTGGAACCGGCAGGAGGGTCATCATGACCCCAAAGGTAGGGGAGAGGCCTCTTCCGCCACGGAAACCAAGAAATATGCTGTTGCAATGGCCAAAGACGGTTAGAAAGCCGGAAAGGCTTACTGCGAGCCAGTTTTGATAAGGGTTGTCGCCGAGAAAATGAATTGCGAGAGGGTACATGGTTATGAAACCCTTCAAACCATCGAGCAGACAAATAAAAATGCCTGTCGGTATGCCGAGTGTGGCGAACATTTCTCCGGGGGGGCGGGTGGTGCGGGTGCCGGGCAGAATAAGGCTGCTGCCGGTTTTAAGTCGCGCAACAAGTTCGCCAATCGGCAGGCTGCCGATCAGGTAACTGCTTAAAAGGTATAGGGTCAGATTGTTCATAACTATGCTTTATCAACCATGTCGATACATTTTTTCGGGCACTTTTCAGCACAAAGCCCACAACCGACACACTTTTCCGGATAAATCGAGTGCTTTTCTTTTACAGTGCCCCCATTAACGGCAGCAAACTTGCAGACTTTAAAGCAGACTGTGCATCCTACACATTCTTCCTGTCTTACTACTGCCCGGCGGCCTTTGAAATCAGGCTTGTTCTCCATGATGATGGTTTTCTGCGGGCATTTGGCCACGCAAGCGCCGCAACCGACACATTTTTCATAGTCGATGCGTGCCAGATTGTTTTCGATCTTGATAGCATCATAAGCACAATTCTTAACGCAGAGACCGCAGGCTATGCAGCCAACTTTGCAGACTTTGCGGGTGTCAGGTCCGCGTTCAACTGAATTGCATTTTACATGGACAAATTTTTCTTTATCGACCAGTTCAATGATCTGTTTTGGACAAGCTCTGACGCAATTCCCGCAGGAAGTGCACTTATCTTCATCGACGATCGGCAAATGATGCGGCCCCATCTTGATCGCACCAAACGGGCAGGCGGCTACGCATGAGCCAAGGCCCATGCAGCGATGCGGGCACAGCCATGGCCCATTCTGAAGAAGAACCCCGGCCTGACAGTTCTGTACGCCCAGGTATTCAAATTTCTTGTATTCATCAGAATCGAGTCCGTTGCATTTAATCAATGCTGCTTTATAAACCGGCTTTTTGACTTCCTGCCCGACCTTTTTCAGGCCCAGAAGCTCTTCAACCCGGTTACGGTTGATTGATGATATAACCGGGCAGGTTTCTACCGGAACACCCTTAGTTACGATCGCTTCTGCCATTGCAGCGCACCCTGG
>CAZPCO010000702.1:0-1562 GCA_964585025.1 uncultured bacterium
TCGGATCGAACGGCTTGAAAATAAAACCGTCGGCCCCGCATTCGAGGCCTTTCTTTTTGTCCTGGATCAGAGCAAGTGCTGTCACCATGATTATGGGGATTTCCCGGGTGGAAGGGTCACCTTTCAGGTTGAGGCAGACTTCGTAGCCATCGATTTCGGGCATTGCAATATCGAGAATTATCAGGTCGGGTCTGACGGTTTTTGCTGTTTCCATTGCCTTGCGCGGCGAAAAACATGAGACACAGCGAAAACCGTAGATATTAAGAATGGTTTCGAGAAGAAGCACGATTGCTTCCTCGTCGTCAATCACCAGGACAGTTTTTTCGATCTTCTCACCCATAATATCGACCCATCATAAATGAATCATTGCCTTTTTTCAACCAAAAACCGGTTTGACGATTGCCTGATACTGATGTTATATCTACTTTGATGAAATTTCTCAAAAGAGTTTTTGCGGTATTGGTTATGGTTGGAATGGCTCTGGCAGGCTTCTGGCTGGGTGCCAGGTTTGTTATGCCTGCGCCGCGTCGTGTCGAAACCCTGAGAATGGAAAAGTGCCTGGAATTGTACCGGGATTACCGGCACGACAACGATCAAAGCCGACTGGCGACTGGCCTGGCCGACATCGGCCTGACCCCAAGGCATTTTCAGGAAATAATCGACAGGTTTATTTATTATCGTTCGCGAAAATCTTCCATGGATCAGGCTATGCAACTCTTGAGAGCTTTCCGGGCCGGGTATGATATCGAAGTTACCGGCGTGGTTTCGATTTCCGGGCTTGCGTCTGAACCATTTAGACTCGATGCGGAGATTCTGGCTGTTTTTGAAGGTCAGCCAGAGCTCATTAAACAAGCCTTTGAAGGATAAAAATGCAACCCCAAAACTTGGATTCCTTATCGAACTCTTCACCAGACTCGGGTGATAAAAAGAAGGGTGACCTCTTGTCCGTGCCGCTTGGTCGCATTCTCCGGGGCTTTCTGGAAATGCTTGCAGAAAGACAGATTATTTATAAGGTTTTTACCCTGCTTTTTGCATTGCTGGTTTTCGGCTTTGTCTACCTTCAAATGGAAGGATACCGCGGCATATTGACCTACATGGGCCTGATGCTTCTGATGGTGCTCGTTTATGTAGAAGTTCTGATTATCCGTGATCATCTCTGGGTTATTGAAGGCAGTATGCGCGAAGCAAGAAAATGGCGTGACATATTTTTCAACCAGACTACCCTCAAAAGACAGCGATTAAGAAAAATTTTCAGTGTGCTGTTTGCTCTCGCTATTTTTTCCTATGTCTATATGAAGGTACCAAAAGTCAACAGCCCGGTGCTTTCTTTTATGGGCATCATTCTTATGATTACTATGCTTTATTACGAAATCCTGACTATCCGGGACGATGTGCTTCTG
Source organism: uncultured bacterium (assembly GCA_964585025.1). Classification (GTDB taxonomy): domain Bacteria; phylum Muiribacteriota; class Ozemobacteria; order Ozemobacterales; family Ozemobacteraceae; genus Rifleibacterium. The sequence goes on from CAZPCO010000702.1 coordinate 1,401, forward strand.
ATGCGTCAGGCGTTGGCTCAACACCTCGAGGAAGCTGACAAAGACGGCAGCCGCAAAGAAGAATACGAAAGGTTTATCAAGGCAGAAGCAGGCGAAACTGCCGGTCAGTCTGAAAATACTCCGACACCAGATAAAAACAGTGAAAAAATCAATGATTCGACC
>CAZPCO010000703.1:0-1557 GCA_964585025.1 uncultured bacterium
ACCTCCTGTCGCTCGCCTTCGCGCCTGCCGTCCTGGCGTGCTCGGCATTCACGACCTCCTGTCGCTCGCCTTCGCGCCTGCCGTCCTGGCGTGCTCGGCATTCACGACTCCTGTCGCTTGCCTTCGCGGATTTGGACCCCGGTGAAAAAGGTGCTGGTTGTGTAAATGCCTTATAGGGTGCAAAAATAGAACTTTTGGGTGCAATGGTTAATTAGCAAATAAAAGATAGATGGCGGCGAGAAGGAACCATGCAAGCCAGAAATATGCTATTAAAGCCACATGCTTTTCGGAAGGTGGGCGACCGAAGTGGTGAAAGCGGCAAAGATAAGGCAGAGGAAAGGAAGCGAGGCTTAACATTGCCAGGATCAGAGCTGGTTTTTCTGGCAGTAAGTAATAAAGAGCAAAGCACCAGAGTGCCATTGCACTTCCGTATTTGAGAATTTTGCCTGGTGATAATGCAAATTCTTTTGGCATGAGGCGATGGTCAGAAATTTTTCCGGGCAGGCGTGAAGATAGAAAGTCCCAGGCTGCAAGCATATTGAGATAGCCGGCTATGCGTATTTCCCGGGTATTATTCAGAGAAATTGCAATGCAAAAATATTTTTCTGGGCCTGAGATAGCTGATTGTGTATAATCCCCTGGCGCCAGCGGCACGTATTGAAGTTCACGAATTTCATCGAACAGGATTTCTTCGCTTTCGGGCGGCCGATGATAAACTATTCGGTCAGCATGCAGGGAATACCAGAAATCTCCGTTTCCGATCCAGTAGTAGGAAATGATTTGCATCAGCCATGTAATGCAGACTCCGAATAGAAAATTCCCCAAATGACCCTTTAAAAGAAAAATGGTGTTGTCGATATTGCCTTCACCCATAACCAGTGAGATGGCAATTGCCAGCAGAACCAGAAAGGTATTTATTTTAAAAAGCCTCTGTTTTGCCAATGCCTGAAATTCTGACTGCGGAAATTTAAGAATAAGGTTGTCCGGACTGGCATCTAATGGCATTTTGAATACAGTTGAAGATGATTGGTAGGGATTATTGCTCTACTTGATATCCTGAGTAACGACGTTTTCCCAGCCTGCGGGAGGCGGAACAATCTGGAAACCTTTTACCCGGCTGTGAAGGGTTGCCGCCTGACGGTCGGTTGGATGAGTGGCGAGGTAGTCATTGAGTATTTTTTCAGCCTCGGCGAAGTTGCGTGCCAACAGATGATCAGCAGCGGTTTCATAGGCCTGCTTTGCTTCAATGGCTAATTTGACGTTTTCCGGGTCAGGATCGCTTCGATCGGCGAGCACTTCGTAAACATTGACCAGGTTGGTCTTGCCTGCGACCTTGAGACGGGCGAGACGTCGGGAAATAATTGCCGATTCTGCCAGAGTCGCTGTTTCCTGACTTACGAGAATTTCGGTATTGAAAATCTTGTTTCCGGTTTCAAGACGGGCTGCCAGGTTAACATTGTCGCCGATAACCGTATAATCGAAACGCATCGTTGAACCCATGTTGCCAACGACGACAACCCCTGTATTGATGCCAATGCGGGCTCTGATTTCCGGCTT
>CAZPCO010000704.1:0-1554 GCA_964585025.1 uncultured bacterium
CTGCAGCATCGCCAGTGGCATCGTCGGCACATACGTGGTATTGCGCCGCATAACATATATTGCCGCCGCAATTTCTCATTGCATACTCGGCGGACTGGGCGCCGCGCGTTATTTCGCCGTCGTTTACGACCTCCCATGGCTGCGCCCGATCTACGGAGCGATTGTTACGGCATTGGCGGCAGCACTGGCCATCGGCATCATCAGTTTGCGAGCCAAAGAACGCGAAGACACAGTCATCAGTGCCCTATGGGCTGTAGGAATGGCGGTTGGCGTGCTGTTCATCTTCAAAACGCCTGGCTACAACGAAGATTTGATGAGTTACCTCTTTGGAAATATCCTCATGGTTTCTCATGAAGACCTTTGCCTGATTGGCATTCTCGACGTAATGGTCATCATTCTGATTCTTGTATTCTACAACCAGACGATGGCGGTATGCTTCGATGAAGAATTTGCGCGCACCCGCGGCCTGGCAGTCGAGTTCTACTATCTGCTGCTGCTCTGTTTGACCGCGCTGACTGTAGTTCTTACCGTTTCGGTCGTAGGTATCATCATGGTTATCGCCCTGCTGAGTCTGCCGGTCGCCATCGCTTCACGCTTTTTCGACCGGGTCTGGAAAATCATGGCCGCCTCTGTCCTGCTGGGCATCTTTTTCACCCAGGCCGGCCTGGTGATCAGCTACAACCCAAATCTGCCCTCAGGAGCTGTAACTATTGTTCTGGCCGGACTGACCTATCTGGCGACCCTGCTTATGTCAGCAATGAAGAAACCTGTCGGTACGAATCCCAAATAGTCACACAAGTTTAACTGCCCCGACACCCTGCGCAAATGCAAACTTTTTCGTGCTTTTATGCAGCTTTGCAGGCATCAGTCGCTGCACAGGAGAAGCTTTTCGAGTCGACAACCGCATATTGTTGCCAGGATGAAATTTTGCTGCGTGCGCCGTGATAGTTGAAGCTGTGACAACTTCTAACCGTCTGAAACCCTCTTTAGGAAAGAAATAAGTTTGCACCTGCCCTGCCTGGATGCCCAAGACATATTGATTTAGCGGCGACTTCGTGGTATTCTGCTCTGCCTTCAGGAGAACTTCCGGTATGATTTTTCAACTGCTGCGATCGCTGCTTGTGTTAACCGGCACCATAGTTGGTGTCGCGGTCGGTTATGCCACGGCTACCGAATACACGAACCTGATCGAAATTGAAAATCCCGAGCTGACCCTGGCAGCACTTCTGGGCTTCATCGGCTATCTGTTCTGTTCCATGGCCGGCCGCGAGCTGCACATGTGGCTCGAAGAACAACTCGAACACACCAACAGCTACGAACTTGCCTGGGGCGCACTCGGCCTTCTTCTTGGCCTTATCTGCGCCAATCTCCTGTTTTTTCCTGTCTATTTCATTCTTTATAAAGGGCTCGGCGAAATCAGGTTCGAAAACAAATATCTTGCCGGCCTGGTGCCGCTTTTCAACCTGGTAGTACCACTCGGCTTCAACCTTCTTTTCGCCTATCTCGGCGTCAAAATCATTCTCAGATACCGGCGCTATCAGGCAAAAATCAATG
>CAZPCO010000705.1:0-1554 GCA_964585025.1 uncultured bacterium
GGTCAAGCAGGCCGGAGTCAACCGGGCCGGCGAGTTCTATCACACTACCCGCAACAACTGCACTAATAACCTGCTGGTGCTGATGAACAAGGTTGGCGACAAGAAACTTCGCTTCTGGACAATCCCCAGCATGATTTATAACGTGCGTGCGACAATGCCGACAATGGTTCCGAAGTATCTCCAGGGCAAAGGGCTGATCGGCAAAGAATATCCGCCGGTAACCAAAGACAATTTCTTTGCAGATCCTGCTCAGCTGTTTAAATAAATCGAACTGATCTTCAATGGGGGCTGTTTCATGAAAACTGAAACAGCCCCCTTATTTTTCCCTGATTTTCGCACTCATTTTAAACTTTAGTTTGCAGACATTTTACGGTAGACTGGGTGAAACAGCCGTTATTGATAACTGTATAAATAAAGCTCCTGCTGAATTCCGGGGCTGTTGAACCGATTGTTTTGTTTTTGCAGGATAATCAATAATTGCTTATTCTAAGTTGCTGAGAATCTTATGAAAGAATTTGAACTCGATCAGGAGCTGATTCCGCTGGCGCGCAAAACGCTCGGAATATCGGACATGTTTGTCTGTCTCGATGAGACTGTGCTCGACAACCTTGTCGGACTTGCCGGTAAACTGCACGTTTATGAAGATCATGAGCTGGTTATAACCGCCGGCAGCGCTTCTGATTTTTTTCTGGTCGTCGTTAAAGGTGAAGTATCGGTTTCAATCGGCCAGGAAGAAAATTTTATCGAAATCGCCAGGCTTGGGCCGGGCCACATGGTTGGCGAGATAGCCATGTTGCGCGATGAGGCGCATTCATACTCATATTTTGCCAGAGGGCGGCTGGTTGCTCTCTGCTTTTCGTCGTCCGTCTTCTATGACCACATTCTCACAATTCCCGGAATAAACATTCCTTTGCCGCAGATCGTCGGTAGAAGGTTTCAGGAATCACCGGGTTATCTGGCTTCGCTCGAGAACCGCAAAGAAATGCCGCTCCCGGATATGGAACTGATGAAGCTTTTGCCGGCAGATTTTATGCAGCGCAATCGCCTGTTTCCGGTCAAACGTATCGATAATCGTGTCGCAATTGGCTATTGCGAGATAATGCATCGCGACCTGCGTGAGTCTATAGCACGTCTTCTGCCTGATTACGAAGTTAAAACCGTATTTTTTTCCTCTGAATATTTCAACCGGGTCATGCAGAAATTTCTTGGTGAGCCCGAGACGGTACAGGTCAGCAAGAGCTCCGAAGTCAGGAATGTAGACGATCTTCTCAGGCGCCTTGTCGCTGCCGGTGGTTCAGATCTGTATCTTTCTGCCGGGCAGACACCCAGATGGCGTATAGACGGGGAGATCCAGGAAGTATCCGATGCCGAAAAATTCGGTTCGGAAGAAGTTCTTGATCTTCTCAGGCCGGTCGCCAGAACCGAGATTCTTGCTTCTTTCGCCGATTCCTGCGATGAGGATTTTGCATATTCGATGAGCTGTGGTTATCGTTTCAGAATCAATCTGCTGCGCGATCACAATGGCGTCAGCGCCGTTTTTCGTCATATTCCGAC
>CAZPCO010000706.1:0-1551 GCA_964585025.1 uncultured bacterium
CAAAGCCACCATTCTTGCCGGTGGCACCGATCTGCTTGTCAATATGCATAACAACTGGATTTCCCCGGAATGCCTCATCGACATCAAGAAGATACCCGAGCTGAAGGGTATTTCCTATAGCCCGAAAACGGGCCTTTCTATCGGTGCTACGACTGTATGCATCGACCTGATCAACAACTCCGACGTTAAAAAGCATTACCCGCTGCTTGCCGAAGCTGCCCATCAGATTGGTTCGCCACAGCTGCGCAATCGCGCAACGATTGCCGGCAATCTTTGCACTGCTTCGCCATGTGCTGATATGGGTTGCTCGCTGCTTGCCATGGGAGCGAGTGTGGAACTCGGATCGGCTGAAGGAACAAGAGTTATCGCTCTGAAAGATTTCTTTACCGGCCCCAAGAAAACCCAGATCAAGAAGACTGAAGTGCTGCTGCGCATTCTGGTGCCCGCTGATATGGCCGGTGCAAAGTTTGGCATGCGCAAACTGAAGAGAATCAAGGGGCATGATATTGCGGTTGCCAGCGTTGCCATTGCCAGAACTGCAAAAGTTCTGCGCATCGGCGTAGGCTCAGCCGCTCCGACTCCGGTCGTAACTGCCGATCTTAGCCCGTCAATCACCCTTGACAAGGCTGTTGCAGCTGCGGAAAAAATAATCTGCCCGATCGACGATGTTCGCGCCGGCGCCGAATACCGGCGTTTTATGGTTAAAGAGTTCGTCGAACAGCTTTACTCTGAAGTTTTCTGACGCATAAGGAATTATAAAATGAAAATAACCCTGACCGTAAATGGTAAAAAATATCAGCGTGATGCTTCTGAAACCACGAATCTGCTGCATTTCATTCGCGACGATCTCGGCCTGACCGGCACTAAAGAGGGTTGTGGCGCAGGTGAATGCGGTGCCTGTACCGTCATTATGAACGGGAAAACCGTGAATTCCTGTCTGATTCTGGCCGTCGAAGCCGATGGTGCCGAAATCATGACTATCGAAGGTGAAGCGAAGAACGGTAAGCTGTCAAAACTGCAGCAGGCTTTCAAAAAGAATCATGCCGTCCAATGCGGGTTCTGCACTCCCGGAATGATCATGTCGATTCGCGCTCTGCTTAATCAGAATGCCAAGCCTTCGGTCGATGAAATAAAGCAGGCGATCGAAGGGAATTTCTGTCGCTGCACTGGCTATCAGCAGATTATCGAAGCCGTCCAGGAAACATCCGGGCAGCTCAAAAAGAAGGAGGGCCTCAAACGTGTTTCATGATACCGATAGAAAAGCTCTTAAATACGTAGGCAAAGACGTCGAACGCATCGATGTCGTCGAAAAACTCACCGGCCAGGCTCTCTATACCGCTGATTATGAATTCGCCGGCATGCTGCACGGCAAAGTGCTGCGCAGTCCACACGCCAAAGCACGTATCAAGAAAATCGATGTCAGCAAAGCCAGGCGTCTGACCGGTGTCCATGCAATTCTCACCGGTAATGACCTTGACTATAGAGTCGGCCTGTATCTGGTCGACAAATACATTCTGGCCCGCGACACCATCCGCCACTTTGGTGAAGCCG
>CAZPCO010000707.1:0-1544 GCA_964585025.1 uncultured bacterium
TTTAAATCACCGGCTTCGATATACATAACGCCATCGATGAACAATCTTTTATTGGTGCCGGTGCCAGAGACTCTTTCAGCAAGAAACTCTTCGGGAGACGAATAATTGTAACTGACTGTTTTGAAGTCAATCAAACGCCCGAACGTTCTGGCCTTGACCGGCTCAGCCGATGGTCTCTGGCGCGGGAAGGGAAAAGTCGGGCGATCGGCGGTCAATGGATTGATGGTCACCAGTTTGCCTTCGCCATCGTAGAATTCCAGCGAGTCTCCGAGTAGTGCGTTTACCGAAACATTATCAATCGCGCGACTCATCATCATGGTGTCGGCAAAGTAAGAAGTCGGCGAAAAATTGTTGGCAAGCGTCAGGTTTTGAAAGGTTCCAGGGTCCATTAATGGTCGGATGAACGGAATCGGAACCGGTTCAGGAGTTACTTTCTTTTGCTGGTCAAAAAAAGTGATTTCTTTCTCAAAAGTGTCTAGAAATGCGATCTTGAAAAATCTCAGATAGACGGGCCCCTCGACGACAACCGGAGTATCGTTGTTTTCTCCGTACAGCTTCAGCATTTTGCCTACCCGCAGTCTTTCGGGATTGTATGTTTTGCCGGCCGGGTCGCCAGCCTTATCCGGGAGCTGATTCAGATACGCGTAGAAGTATGGCCCCTTTTTGCCGTTTTCATCGGCAGCATAGGTCAAACCTTTGAAAGCGAGAGCCGTAACCCAGGGAACCGGTGGCGGCAGAGCCGGGCGCTCGGCCTGGTCAACCTGCCAGACCCCCGCGGCGTCGATATAGCCATAATGCAGCTTCCATTCGGCCATGCAGGTCTGAAGAATTTTTTGAAAGCCTGAACAATTGGCATAGTTCGTGCCATTCGACTTATTGACATAATCCTGGCAGATCTGATAACTGGCAGCATTGCTATTCGATTTGGGCATTGCCTGAGAACACTTGGTTTTCAGATCATTACCAATTTTGTGCGCAGTCACCTGGCCGTTGCAACCATCTGCGGCATCGTTAACAAACTTTTCATAGACTTTTTTGACGGCTGGAACATCGACAAAAGCACCGCCATATTTTTCATAGAGATAATTGTTCTCAGCATCTCTGAGGTCTTTGAATGGCAGAGAATTTCTCATCAGCAGAGTATCAGAAGCATCGCTGCCAGGGAAATCAGTCATTTTCACAAAATTGAAAAGAGCTGAAAAGCCGGGAGCATTTTTGTGTTCGGCATAATTCAGGTCGAGCCAGATGTTCTTCTGAGGGTCGAGACAGGAAGGATAGTTGTCGTTTCCGAGGAATACCCTCGACATATGGGGCCCATAAGGGGTAATACCCTTAACGACAATGCGTCTGGTGGCATTGTTGTAATCTGGAGAATAATTTTTCACGAAGAGAACATATTTATCGAGGTTGTGACGCAGGTCTACCAGCCTGACATCACGTCGTTCGTGCACTTCGATGATGTTTTCATCCTTGCGGTCGAGATGTGCCTGCGAAAAAACATCGAGATAACCGTTATAGGCCGAGACCGAATTGAATTCACACTT
>CAZPCO010000708.1:0-1535 GCA_964585025.1 uncultured bacterium
AAGCAGACTGAACAAGGATACGAAAGCACATGCGAGCAGGCAGGCGCCCCGAAGTTAAGGTTCCTGAATTTTTCGAATAATTATTCTCACCAGCTGAACAAAAAAACAACTCCTGACCTGAGCAGCAAAACTATCTCTGCCATAGGCAAGAGAATTTATTGAAAATGTCACTAAACACAAGCATTTTCTACAAAGCTGAACCAGGCGAAATTGTTTTGTCTGGTTGATATACACAACCACGCTATTGCATCAGGGGTTAAATTCTGCGATTCTATAATTGAAGTTTTATTCTGGAGGAGTATATGGCTGACTGCTCGAACACAAACCCTTGTGCCTGCACTTATGCATGTTCAAAGCGCCAAAAATGCTGTGATTGCGTAGCCTATCACCGCAAAATGCGGCAGATTCCGGGGTGTTTCTTTTCTCCTGCCGGTGAAAAGACCTATGACCGCAGCATAGAAGCCTTCATCGCTGACCAGAAGAAATAGCCGGCGGTAGCATCATCGTAAATTGTGAGGATTAATATGGCAGGCAAACCTTTCTGTGCCTCTTCGATAGTAATTTTTGGCGGAACGGGCGATCTTGCCGGCCGCAAATTGCTTCCAGCCCTTTGCCGGCTCAATCATGCCGGGTTGCTGATCCGCGATTTTCATGTTTTTGTGACCGGTCGCGCAGAAATGACCAACGAAGCATTTATTGAAAGTTTCGTTCAACGAGAAAGCAATCTGTTCAAATCTGATAAGAGATTTTCAGAAGGTTTTGCGGGATTACGTTCACGCATCAGATATCTGCGCGCCAATCCATCTCTGGCCGGCGAGCCCGAAGATTTCAGAAAGCGTCTGCAGGCTGAAGAACCCGAAGCTGCACCAGCCCGGCTTTTTTACCTCGCAGTGCCGCCCGCCAGCATGGAAAGCTTTATCAATCTTATCCGGCCCTTTTCCGCAAACCGAATAGATCAGAACTGCCCGGAACGGGTACTGGTCGAAAAACCTTTTGGGCACAATCTTGCCAGCGCCAGAGCTCTTAACAATCATCTTCTCGAGTCATTTTCGGAAGATCAGATTCTCAGAATCGATCATTATCTTGGCAAAGAAGCGGTTCAGAATATTTTATTCATGAGATTCGCGAATCTTTTTTTCGAACCAGTCTGGAATCACCGGTTCATAAGCAACGTGCAGATTTCTTTCGCTGAAGAGATTGGCATCGGAGGCCGGGCAGGATACTTTGACCAGACCGGCATACTGCGTGATGTGGTGCAAAACCATCTGTTGCAGGTTCTCTGCATGGTTGCCATGGAGCCACCTCTTACCCACCGGCCCGCGGATCTTCACCTTGAAAAGAACAAGGTCCTCAAGGCAATCCGCAAATACCGCAGCGATGAAGTTGCGGCTGAAACAGTCAGAGGCCAGTATCAGGCCGGAATGATCCGCGGCGAACTTGTTAAAGGTTATCTGGATGAAGATGGGGTTGCACAGAATTCAATGACAGAGACTTACGCAGCCTGCCGGGTTTTTATCGATGACTGGCGCTGGGGC
>CAZPCO010000709.1:0-1534 GCA_964585025.1 uncultured bacterium
AGTTCGTTGATCTCAGAGCTGTTCAAGCCATAACGTGCCGCCATGGCCCGGTCAATTTCGATGTCGAACTGCCGCATGCCTGAGAGTTGTGCAGCCTTGGCATCGAACGCTCCAGGCACGCCACCGATGACGCCGGCCACTTCAGTTGCAATTTCAGCCAGCTTGTCGAGATCGTCACCGAAAATTTTCACGGCGACATCGCTTTTTATGCCGGAAATCAGCTCATTAACCCGCAGTGCAATCGGTTGCGAAAACGAGTGACGCAGACCAGGGACCTGCCCAAGAACATCTCTGATGCTGGCAATAATTTCTGCTTTTGGCCTTCGCTGAGGATATTCTTCCCGGGATTTCAGCATGATTACGAAGTCGGTCTGTTCGGGCCCCATTGGATCTTCAGAAATCTCGGCCCGGCCAGTCTTGGCGACCACAGTTTGAATCTCCGGAACAGACTTGAGAAGCATGCGGTCGATTTCATCGGCAAGTTTGACCGAACCCGCCAGAGAAGCATTAGGCAATCTGACGCTGTTGATGGCAATTGCACCTTCGTCAAGCTCGGGCATGAAATCGGTGCCGATCGTTGCTGCCAGAGAACCGGTAGCCAGCAGTCCGGCCACTGATACACAGATAGTCAGCCATTGAAACCTGAGCAGCAGATTCAAGATACGCCCATATAGTCGATGAAACCAGGCGATGAAAGGAAATTCATATTCTCTGCCATGTGGCAACAGACTTTCACAGACAGCCGGAATCACGATCAAGGCGATGAGCAATGATACAATCATTGAAATCAGCATGGTTTGCGCAAGCGGAATGAACATCTTGCCTTCCATGCCCTGCAGCGTGAACAACGGAATCAGAATCAGCGCAACGATCAGGATCGAAAAGGAAACCGGCCTGACTACCTCTGCGATAGCCCGGCTGATAACCAGGAGCCTTGTTTCGCCAGGTTTAGCGAGAGCCAGATGTCTTCTGGCATTCTCGGTCACAACTATCGTCGCATCGACGACCATGCCGACAGAAAAAGCCAGTCCGCCAAGACTCATGAGATTCGAAGACATACCCGACAGATCCATGATGATGAAACTGACCAGAAACGTCAGCGGAATCGAGAACAACACTACTATCGCAGTTCTTAATTCGGCGAGGAAAAGAAAAAGTATGAAAATGACACATATGCCGCCTTCGCTGATTGCATCGACCACCGTATCTATACAAGCCTGAATCAGCGATGTGCGGTCATAAAACGGGTTAAGTCTGACTCCTTCCGGCAGAGACTTCTGAATTTCCGGAACTTTTGCCTTTACTTCGTTGACCACCGTTCTTGAGTTAGCGCCCTGCAGCATGATTACCATGCCAGCGACCACTTCGCCACGCTCATCACGGGTTACCCCGCCCTGCCGGGTCTGCGCGCCAGTGGTGATTTCGGCAACATCTTTCAGAAGCACCGGCATACCGGCATTGTCCTTTATAACTATATTGCCGATGTCTTCAATGTTTTTGAGCAGACCGAGAGATCTGATGAAAGTCTGCTGCC
>CAZPCO010000710.1:0-1514 GCA_964585025.1 uncultured bacterium
CATCAAAGAAAAGCTTGTTGCCCTGAATATGCGGGCAATACTTATAAAATGAATAGGTTGCCGCATTTTTAACGTTGATCTGTTGACCATCGATAGTCATAGTGACTTTTTCGCCTCGGTCCAGCTTGGCTTTGGCATCGTCATAATGCCGACGATAGGTCTGGGCACAATATTCGATCTGCTTGTCGAAGCCTTTGAATTTCTGGTTCCAGTTTCCGGAATCATAGCAACCGACTCCGACAGCCCAGTCAAGCTCTTTCTGGGAGGCAGACTTTTTGCTGATCAACCCCTGCTCGCACTGAAGTCTGGTCAGAAGGACTTTAGGGCTGATACCATACTTCTGACAGGCATTATAGATCATCTGCGCCGGCGTCGAGCCATTATAGGGTTTCGCCAGCACCGAACCTTTCGAGTCGAGAAACTTCTGGATTTCGGCTACAGTCATCGCCTTTGCATCGGTCAGGGTGCGGTCTGAAACGAGGTAATCCTTCTGGAAAGTTTCCTGCCATGATTCGTCGCCGGCTGGCGCGGTTGTGTATTTGCCGGAAGCGGTCGAGGTAGATGTAGAAGTCGAAGTTGACGTGGTGGTCGAGGGGGTCACCGAACCGGCAGAAGTAGCAGCACCGTTCGGCTTGATACCCCGGGGCAGGGCAATCAGCTGGCCAGGGAAAATAAGATTGGGAGTGGCGGCAATAGTGGGGATCTGGTATTTGAGAATATGCTGCCACATACCTGAAGCGCCATAAAACTTTTCACAGATTTTCGATAGCGAGTCACCGGATTTTACCTGGTAATAATCCATGCCGGTTATCTCGCCGGTCACGCCTGAAACCTTGTCGCCAGAAGAAGCCGTAGATGTGCCGGCAGAGGTTGAAGACGAGGAACTGCCGTCGGAAGAAGCCGAAGAAGAGTTGCCGATAACAACGGTATCGACACTGAACGGATTCGACGACTGACTGCTGGAAGAAGTCTGAGAACTGGTGCCGGAGGTGGTTTTCTGACCGGTGAGAATAGGCAGATCCATTTCCTGGGTGCCGGGGGTGTTGCGCATAATAGCGATCTCAAGATTGCGTTTGGCTTCGCGATAGGCGTCGCTGTATTTCTTTATATCTGCACGGCCAAGCCCGGCCGCCTGTTGATATTCACGATAAGCCTTCTGATAATCTTCAAAAGCCTTTTCAACATTGACAGGAGAAGACAGAGTGGAAGAACCGGCGGCATTCTCAGAGGGTTTTTCCTTGTCGCGAACGATTTCATTTGTCACTACCAGGGTTGCAGCCCCGAGAGCGATGCCGACAGCCATGGTAAGCATGAACCCGATAACGCCTCTTCGGTTAGCGGTAATCATAAATTTCACCCCGGATTAATGATCTGAATCAGTTAAGTTGTTATAATCATAACAGAAAATTTGCCATGTCAATGCAACAAATACCAATTTTATGCGGTAAAAGTTTGTACATTTCTTCAGTTATGTGATAAATTTTCAGACATCAATTATTTCCGGGATTTTTTAA
>CAZPCO010000711.1:0-1504 GCA_964585025.1 uncultured bacterium
TGTTGAATAGAATGATGAAAGATGAAATAATCAGCAGACTGGCCAGAGGATGCTGCATTGAAGGGGTAACAGGTTCATTTTCAGAGTTTGACTGCGTGACGGTCTCGCATCGAGCCTGTTCTTCGCGCCGCAGGTCTTCAACCGGCTGCAGCATGCGAAGAATGACAGCAGTCACCAGAACTAGAAGCCCGTTGAGAACAAGAAGACCTTTCAAGCCGACAAAATCCAGAACGAATTTTAGAAGCAGTCCACTGAGAATGAAGCCAAAGCTCCCAGATGCATAAATGACCGGCAGCAGGCGTTTGGCATCATTGATGCTGACAAAATGATTCAGCATCGCGGTAAAACCCTGGTTGGTAGTAAGATCGAGAAGCATGGTCAAAACAAAAAAGCCAATCAACAGAGGCACCAGATCGGTCGGAAAAATCCAGGCGGCGATAAAAGAGATCGACGCTGCCGGAATGCTCATCGCCGAAAGCAGCCAATGCCCTTCCCTGCCGGCAATTCGCGTCATCAACCTGAACTGAATACTGATAAAAATGACGTTCACCAGCAGATAGACCCATGGCAACGCTCCGGCGCCGGCTTTGTCAAGCAGAGTGGTCAGAACTGCCAGATAAAGAAGGTTATTTGCAGCCTTGAGAAGCATGAAAAATGCACACAGCAGTCGCGGCATCTCGGCTCTAAGAGCTGCTTCACTCTTCTCGACACCAACAATTTCAACGGGTCTGGAAACAGCATTCATAAAATTCAGCTTTTCCGGCCGTCGTTATCGTTCTTTGCCGCATCCCACTCGCGATGCCAGATATCATCCATCATGCGATGCTTTTCAAGGGTGTTGAGCATTTCGTTGAAGGCATTCGCAGCTTCAGAAAGTTCATCGTCGCCACGAACTTCAACGCGCTGGCTGACCATGCCGCTGGCGACTCCACGAATAGCCTCGACAAGTGAGCTGATCGACTCTGCCAGCGAACGTGACATAAAATAACCGACCGCAACGGCGATGACAAAGGCGACGATCAGCAACAGCGAAAGGTCGAGAAGCAGATGGTTCAGAAATTCAAGAACCAGAGCTCGTGGTCGCGCTACCAGGAGAAAACCGGAAAACTCAGGAACCGACGCAAGAGTCCCGAAATATGAGGTTTTGCCGAAATCGATCAGAACGCTTTCGGGAAGTCTGAAGCTCATACCGGTAAGTGCCAGGCCGCACAAACCTTCGGGAAGGGAGCCTTGCGAAGAAATCAGTCCACCATTGCGATCGAGCAGCAAAAGAATGTCAGTTTTTTCGATAGGAAAACCGCCGACAATTTCATGAATATCCGGCCCGGCAACGCTGATAGAACAACTGATTACGCCGACAATCTTTTCGGAATCGACAAAGTCAAACACCGGAACCATAACGAAAAGCATTTTGTTCTGGAATTCCGTTGTTTCATCTGCTGCAAAAGCCGGTTGACGAGTAGCGACAACCTTTCTAAAACCGTCGGCAACACTGCCACCATCA